>CAIQQQ010000192.1 GCA_903873995.1 uncultured Rhodospirillales bacterium | reverse complement strand
GGATCAATAGGTTAGTGGCCCGCTTTACCAGGAATTCGCCTTGCGAATTTCTGGTGCGGGACACTAGACCCGTCTCGGGATTTCTGAGGCGCCTGCGGTGGCGCGTATGCGGCGGCCTGCGTGTTCGTGGTGGCGAGGGTGGGGGTGCCTGTTGCAGACACCCCCTGAAACTCACTTCGCGTCAGCAATAAGCTTGTCGAGAGCAACGCAGGCCTCGTCGCCGTCGAGCATCATGGCCTTGGTGAGGCCCTCGCTGACCGTGTTGGCGCGTGCGGCATCTTTCTGCGCCAGCGGAAGCAAGAGATTGCTCAGGGTCATCGTTTTCGAGTCCTGGTCGGCCTGCGTGCACGCGGCATGCGAAACGGCAGGAACGGCGAACAGCATCGCTGCGACGAGCGCGCCGCGGGTCAGGGAAATCTTCACTCTTGTTTCTCCGGTGTCATGCATCAGCCAAAGCGGCTTTTGCCAAGCAGTTTCTAGCCTCCACCAAACGAACGGGCAAGGTGACCGATGTCACAGGCTTAGTAATCGTCCGTGCAGTCGGTGAGCAGAACAACGCGAAAAGATGCAAATTATAACGCATGAACTTCCTCCCGCGCGGGCGGTCACTGTTCAAAAGATCGGATAAATTGCCATTTTGATCGAACTGCCAATTTGGATATTCAGATAAAATCATCGCCGAGATGGCATGTTTCCCTGGCCTTACGCCTTCGATCCGGATTACGGGCGGATCCGAGATGACCGACGTCCCAGCAGGCTCGCCGGTGTCGCCGGTCAACAGCGCGCCGATCACCCGCGGCTCGATGCGGCGCCGGAGAAGATCGCCGATTGCCACCACAATCAGGACGACCCTACGATCTGTGTGCAGTTGCCGGAGAGCCCGCCGCCCATGCCCCAGACCCTGACGCAAGCCGCAACCGCAGGTCAGCTCGACGCACTCCGCTGGCGCTGCATCGGACCCTCCCGCGGCGGACGCGTCGTGGCCGTCGCCGGAGACCCCATGAACCACGCCACCTTCTATTTCGGCGGCGCCGCGGGCGGCATCTGGAAAACCACCGACGGCGGCACCTATTGGCGCTGCGTCTCCGACGGCTTCCTCAAAACGGCCGCTGTCGGCGCCATCGCCGTCGCGCCCTCCGACAGCAACGTGATCTACGCCGGAATGGGCGAGACCGCGATTCGCCTCGATGTCTCGTATGGCGATGGCGTTTATCGCTCCACCGATGCCGGCCGCACCTGGCAGCATCTGGGGCTCGCCGAGACCAAGCATATCGGCCGCATCGTCATTCACCCCACCAACCCCGACATCGCCTACGTCGCAGCCCTGGGCGATATCTTCGGCGACAACGACCATCGCGGCATCTATCGCACCACCGATGGCGGGGCCACCTGGCAGCGCATCCTTCACCGTGACGCTGCGACTGGCGCGATCGACCTGACGCTGGACCCGAAAAACCCCCGCATCCTCTTCGCCAGCCTCTGGCAGACGCGCCGCAATTTCTGGAACATCTCCTCCGGCGGCCCCGGCTGCGGCCTGTTCCGCTCCATGGATGGCGGGGCTACCTGGCAGGAGATCACCAAGGCCCCGGGGCTGCCCTCAGGCATGCTCGGCAAGATCGGCGTCACCCTCTCCCCGGCCCAATCCGGGCGCGTCTGGGCGCTGATCGAAGCCGCCGGCGAGACCTGCGGGCTGTATCGCTCCGATGATTACGGCCACGCCTGGAAACTGGTCTGCAACAGCCGAGACCTGATGCACCGCCCCTGGTACTACACCCATGTCTTCGCCGACCCGAGCCACGCCGGCACCGTCTACGTCACCAACCTCAACATGTGGAAATCAACGGATGGCGGCGTGACCTTCTCCGAGATCATGACATCGCACGGCGACAACCACGACCTCTGGATCGACCCCGCCGACCCGCGCCGCATGATCGAAGGCAATGATGGCGGAGCCCAGGTCACGTTCAACGGCGGCCTCACCTGGTCCAGCATCTACAACCAGCTCACCGGCCAGTTCTACCGCATCGACACCGACAACCAGTATCCCTACCGCATTTACGGCACCCAGCAGGACAACACCTCCATCGCCGTGCCGTCTTCCTCGGTCTGGGGCGCCATCACGCTGGGGGACTGCATCTACCCCGGCACCGGCGAAAGCGGCTTCATCGCGGTGCACCCCAACGACCCCAACATCGTCTATGTCGGCGCCGTTGGATCGAGCCCCGGCGGCGCCGGAGCCCTCCAGCGCTACGACCACCGCACGCAGCAGATCCAGCTCGTCAATGTCTGGCCCGAACAATCCGCGGGCGTGGCACCCAGAGACCTGAAATACCGCTTCGCCTGGACCTACCCGATCCTGTTCTCCCCGCACGACGCGAACACGCTCTACGTGGCCGGCAACCATGTCTTCCGCTCGCGCGACGAAGGCATGAGCTGGCAGCCGATCTCGCCGGACCTCAGTCTCAACGACCCCGCAAGGCAGGACCATTCCGGCGGCGAGGTGACGCGTGAAAGTGCCGGCGCCGAGGTGCACGCCACCTGCGCGAGCGTGGTGGAATCACAACACCGCATAGGAGAGATATGGGCCGCCACCGATGACGGCCTGGTCCACGTCACCCGCGATGACGGCGAGACCTGGCACAACGTCACGCCGCCCGGCATGCCCGCGCTCGCCTATGTCGGCTGCGTCGAAATCTCCGGCCATGACGCGGACACGGTCTATGTCGCCGCCACCCGTTACAAGCTGGCCGACTACGAGCCCTATCTCTTCCGCACCCAGGACAGCGGCCAAACCTGGCAATCGATCAACGGGGACTTCCCCGCGGGCGAGATCACCCGCGTTGTCCGCGCCGACCCGACCCAGCCTGGCCTGCTCTTCGCCGGCACCGAGACCGGCGTGTTCGTCACGGCGAATGACGGCGCGAACTGGGCCCGTCTTCCGGGTGGCCTTCCCGTCGTTCCCGTCTACGACCTCAAGATCAAAGGCAGCGACCTGATCGCCGGCACCCATGGCCGTGCGTTCTGGATTCTGGACGATATCACCCCGCTGCGCACCCTCACCGCCGGTCCCGCAACGCTGCTGCCCCCGCGCCCCGCCATCCGCACCAAGCTCCACCACGCAGCCCTCGGCGGCCTTAAGCCCGGCACCACCTTCTCCCTCACCTTCGGCATCGGCGGCGGAATCACAACTCATGTGCAGCCGGACGGCTCGCGCACCCGCGAATACCTGGACGTCGGTGAAAACCCCCCGATTGGCGCCGTCATCCATTACTGGCTCGACGACGCCACCGGCCCGGTGACGCTCACGTTCAAAGACCAACAGGGCACGACGATCGTGGCCCTGCGCAGCGACGACACCACGATCGGCATTGCCAAGCGCCCAACCGCCAAACCCGGGCTCAACCGCTATGTCTGGGACCTCAAACACCCCGGCCCGACCAAGATCGACGCCACCTTGTTCACGCCCAAGGTCAAGGCCCTGGTCAGCGAGCCGGACGGCGCCTCCGGCCCCACAATCGTCCCTGGCCACTACACCGTCGAACTCTCCACAGGGGCGGCCACGCACACCGCCCCCCTGACGATCGAGAAGGACCCTCGCCTTGCCACCACGGATGCGGATTACGCCGAACAGCTCACGCTGTTGCAAACGCTGAACGCCGCCATCGGCCGCGGCAATGCGGCCGCAAACCGCATCCGCCGGCTCAAGCGCCAGCTCGCCGCCCTGTCAGACCGTGCAGGGCCCGACTCCGCGCTCGCCCCCGCCATCGGCGCCGTCACCGATGGCCTCACCACCATCGAAGGAACGCTGGTCGACATCCACCGGGTCTCCCCGCGGGACACGCTCCGCAACCCCTCCGGTCTCACCGACACCCTGGCCAGCCTGGTCGCCTACGTCGCCAACGCCGACAACCGGCCCACCGCCCAGGGCCACGCCATCGTTGCCGAGAAGATCGCGAAGCTCGACGACGAGCTCGCGAAACTCGACACGCTGATCGCCACCGACATCACCGCCATCAACCACGCCGCCGGCAACGCCCCCCAGGTCGCGGCCTGAACCCCACTCCAAGGAGCAAATCATGGACTTCTTCGAAACCCTGCTCGGCCTCTCCCCTGATGGCGGAGACGGCTCCACCGAAGCGATGTGGGTCGGCGCCATCGCGGTTGGCGTCGTTGCGATCGTCTTCCGCCGCCGCATCCTTGGCTGGTTCGCTCCCCGCAGGCGGTAGCAGCCTGGAGCGCGATATCCTCTCAAGGAGCTGCGGCCTGGGATATCGCCGGCCAGAGCAGACGGTGAGGCCGCCTTGGAGCGTGTCCGGAACGTCGTGAATTGGCGGATACCGACGCCGCCTGAAATCTGCTTCAGGGTGTTGGCTTGGTTGGAGGCCAGCTGTTTCAATGAGATTTCAGACCGCGCCGGAATCGCCCGATTCACGACGTTTTGGACACGCTCTGACGGGTGACTCAGACCTTTCGGTGATTTCACCTTCGGTCATCACGCTCTAACGTCCTGATCTCAACACGATCGAGATGATGTCCTCAAAACTTAAGACGCTGCTTCGAAAGGCCGACGAGCGATCCGTCGCCAAGTTCTCGAACAGCATCGGCGAGATGATCGGCGCGTTCACAGCGACGGAGTGCACAAATTCCATCCGACACGCTGGGTATGTGACAGGGGGATCTGGACATGTTCGAAAACAAATGCATTGAGCAGGATGGCGCCGCCTATCTGACGTCGTCTTGCTCTAAGGAGATTGGCGAACCGGAATGAGGTTCATGCCGCGTGCCAGCCTGGCGTGTGTGAGATCCAGATTGTCGTGCTCGACCGGGATGTTCGCGTAGACCTTGCCGTCGAGAGAAAATTCCAGATCAAAGCCGCCGAGCGTGCCGGTTTGGCCTTCGAGGGAGAACAACCCTTTCGAATAGGACAGGGCCTGTGAGGTGTGGCAGGTTTCGCCGGAGGGGCGCTCCGGCTTGCCGGCGGCCGGGCTTCTGCCGGGTTCGACCCAGAGGAGGGCGCCGCATTCCGGCAGGTCCAGAATGAAGTCTTTTGGCTGGTCCGCCACGTTCATCCGCAGCGCAACTGTGTCGATCGCCCCATTTGGGTCGCCGTAGCGAAGATAGCCGAGCAAGGCCGGGTCCTCGGGGCTGCCTTCGGGGCGACCCTCATAGGCTGCCCATCGCGTGATCGTCGGATGATGGTTCGGCACATCCATCAACGCGACAAGCCCTGCTTCGCCCGGGCCTGTGGCGGTGAACAACAGTTTCCCGGTCTCGATGTTGCGGACGTGGTGGCGGGTGAGCGGGCTGCAACAGCCGGTTTGCGTCGTGATGAAGTAGGCGTGCGAGACAACACCTTGGGAGCCAGCGTCGGAGAATGAGGCGATACGGCGCGGAGCGGCACCCAACAGCGCATCCACGGTGACCTCGATCTCGTTCGCCTGGTCATCGCCCTCGCCATCGGAGACTGTCGTCACGGTCGCAAGCCGTGGGCTGAACGGTACACCGACCCTGATATCGTCGGGGACCGCGGGATAGACTTCAAAGCGCACAGATTTTTGATGTACGATCCAGCCGTCTGACTTGAGCTGCACCGTGATGTCGGACGGCGCGGTGGCCCGATACGTTGTAACCTCGCCACAGGCCGGCAGCACGAGTGTCAGCAGGACCGAAAGCGGGATTAGGATCTTCATCGGGAGATCATGCCAAAGCCGGGGCAATGCGTGCAACGTCTGGCTCAGCGGGCTCAGGCCAGACAACTTTGGGCCTGCCATCGCAGCGCGGCCTACGGGCGCCAGGAGCCGGCGTTTGATAAAATCGCCGACGAGGCGCCGGCGGCCCTGTCAGCACGAGCGGTGGTGTTGCGCCACAAGCTTGCGGTTCTGGACGTTCCTGGCAAAGCGGCAATCGCACCTCAGATCCTGCGCGTTCTCGACCGGCTTGGCGTCGCATATCGGGCGGCGAAGGCCTTGCGTGACCAATCGACGTGGGATGCGGCATCCGGCCTCGCCTGCATCCAGGCGCATACGGTCCCGGCGGCGACCAGCGATCTGGTTGGCGCGCTGGCCGATATCACGCGCCAGGTGTCGCAATCCGCGCACATCACCGCCAAGGCGGCGCAGGACGGACGACGTCTGGACGAGGAGAGGCAGACGCTGTCAGCCGGAGCCGACCGGATCGGCAACGTCGCGCAGACGATCGCCGGTATCGCGGGCCAGACCAACCTGCTCGCCCTCAATGCGACCATCGAGGCCGCGCGGGCCGGCGATGCCGGAAAGGGGTTTGCAGTTGTCGCGAGCGAGGTGACGAGCCTTGCGTTGAAAACCCGCACGGCCACCGAGGAGATGGTCGAACAGATCGCGGCGATGCAGGCGACGACGGAGGAACGTGTCCGCACCATATGCAGCATCACCGGCATGATCGAAGCCATCCAGGATCTCAAAGGCGAGCTCGGCATCCATCGATGAACCGACCCTGGCTAAGGACGACACCGCCCAAAGGGTTCGCGCAACCGCGACACCGCTGCGGATATTCCGCGACAATATCGCAGGCGTCACGCGGGGCGCGGACGCTGTCGAAAAACGTTGACGGCTTTTTTGCCAGCCAGCAGGCCGCATGATGCGAACCGCCCTTCATGCGCGGCCGCTCTCCTCTGAGCCAGGCGCCGCGCCGCTCATTCTTGGGGTGGCGCGGCATTGCCACGCCGACACGACTTGCCAGCCCAGGCTGTGTCGGGAACTCTGCGATATCACCCGCAGGGAGCCGTCATGACCTTTTCCATCCTGGTGCGAGACGCCCAGACCGGCGCGCTCGGGGCCGCCGTCGCCTCGAAGTTCTTTGCCGTGGGCGCGCTGTGCATCCATGTGGAGGGCAAGGTGGCCGCGTTGGCCACGCAGGCGCTGGTCAATCCCATGTATGCCGTGTCCGCGATGCCGCGGCTGCGCGCCGGGGTGGCGCCGGCCGACATTGTGGCCGATCTCGTGGGGCCCGATCCCGGCATGCTGCAGCGGCAGTTCCACATCATCGACGCCGCGGGGCGCATCGTGCAGCACACCGGGCCGGATTGCGTGGGCTGGGCCGGCCACGTGGCGGGCCTCGATGTCTCGGTGGCCGGCAACATGCTGGCAGGGCCCGATGTGGTCGCCCGCACGCGCGATGCGTTCCTGGCCAGCAGCGGGGATCTCGCTTTGCGGCTCATCACGGCCCTCGAAGCGGGCGAGGCGGCCGGCGGCGACAAGCGCGGGCGCCAGTCCGCGGGGCTCAAGATCTGCTCAGCCGACCCCTATCCCGATCTGGACATCCGCGCCGACGATCATGCCGATCCGCTGGCCGAGCTCAGACGGCTGCATCGCATCAGCCTTGAACGCTATGCCGTGTTCCGCCGCCATTTGGCCGGCACCGCACATCCCTGGGGCGAGATCGACCGCACCGTGATCGAGGCCGCGATCGCTCGCGACGGCCAGCCGCTTCCCGCCCGATAGCCAATTGCCCGATAACCAATTGCCCGATAATCAATTGATGGAGACCATCATGCGCCGCCTTCTCCTGGCCGCCGTTTTTGCCGCCGCGTCGCTGTCAGCGTCCGCGCAGCCTTTGCGCATCGGCCTCAGCGCCGATCCCGACCTGCTCGACCCAACACTCGGATCGAGCTTCTACGGCCGCATCGTCTATGCCGCGATGTGCGACAAGCTGTTCGACCTCGACGAGAAGCTCAACATCGTCCCCCAGCTCGCCACCGGGTATCATTACGATGACCCGACCCATCTCATCATCACGCTGCGCCCTGGCGTCATCTTTCATGACGGCGAGAAACTCGACGCCGAAGCCGCGAAATATTCGCTCAACCGCCATCTGACCCTGGCCGGCAGCATGCGCGCCGGCGAGGTCAACGCGATCCAGACCATCGAGGTGATGGACCCACTGACCCTCCGCCTCACCCTCAAATCCCCCGCAGCCCAGCTCATCGCCCAATCCCCAATCCCCAATCCCCAAATTTATTTCACCTAAACCCCACCACTAGTTAGG
>CAIQQQ010000191.1 GCA_903873995.1 uncultured Rhodospirillales bacterium | reverse complement strand
CAATCGCGTCGATCACCTCATCACGGCTTTGCAGCACACCCTGTGCCGCCGCCGCCTTCACCTTCTTCGGCTTGGCCATCGTTCAGTTCCTTTCTGAGTAAGGGCGGCAGAGACCCGCTAGGAACGCAGCGACCGCGAAGTCGGCGGCAGCCTCGCGGCTCATCAGACCCTCGCCCGGCGGCACCACGCGCCAGCCGGTGCGGACCATCGCCGCGATGACGGTGCCGATCGCGATCTCGACCTCTTCGTCGGAGAACAGATCCACCACTGGGCACTGGCTGTGCCGGGCCGCAGCCCGGATCTCGGCGAGCTGGTTGCCCGGAGCGCTTTGAACCGCGCCACTCATGCCGCGGCCTCCGCCTGGCGCTGTTTGCTGGCCAGCTTCACGTCCTCGGCCGTCACCTCCGTGCGGAAGGCGCCGGCCGCGACATACCGCGCGTCGCGCAGCACGAATTTCATCTCGCCCAGCGCGCCCACGCGGGCCGCCTCGGTCCGCAGCAGCTTGCGCACCTCGGCATCCGCGATGCCCTCGGCATCCAGCAGCGCGTTCACGTCGTCGGCCAGCGGCGCCTTGCGGAAGAAATGCGTCTCGAACCGGCGGCGAAGCTGCGCATATCTGCTCCGCTTGCCGCCGTTGCTCATGCGCAGCCAGGTCTCCGATGATCCCACCAGCGCGATGCCCAGCCGCACATCCGGATTGTCGTGAAACGCCCGCAGCTCATCCACGGCATCGAGGCTCATCAGCTGCGCCTCGTCGATGATCAGCAGTGAGCCGGTGTTGCGCAGCCGCGCCGCGATCGCCCGCGCCCGGCGGCTGGGAGAGTTCTCCACCACGCCCAGCAGGTCACACACGTTCTCCAGCATCGCATACACACCGGCGATGCTCTGGGTCGCCGTCATCAGCCAGACATTCGCGTTGGACCGGCGGTAGGCGCGCGCGGCCTCCGTCTTGCCGACGCCGGGATTGCCGGTGATGCAGACCATGCTCGGCGTGTGATGGGCCCGGGCGAACAAATCGTGGAACAGGCGGGAGGTCTCGGTCTCCACAAAGCTGGTCGGCGCCGGCACGGCGGCCCTTACCGTCGCCTTGCTCTGCCGCGTCTGCAGGAAATTGCGCAGGATCACGGCGATCGGCGCCATGTGCCCGGCGTAGCGCCCGGTCATGAACCCGCTCATGCGCCCGTCATCTATGCCCGCCGCGCGCGCAACGGCAGTCTGGCTCAGCCCATCTTCCTTCATCACCTCGCGCACGGCCGCGCGGATCGTATCGAAATCCGCCTCCGCCCCGCTGCTCAGCACCTTGTCTACGGTCTCACCCATGCCCGCTCTCCCTGTTGCTGACGATCAGTCGTCAGACCCCGTAACGACGCGGAGGCCTTGCTGCGCGCGCATGCCGCGCACCCATTGCCGTTCCGCCTCGGATTGTTCCGGCAGCTCATCCGGCTGCGCCTGGCGCACGGTGTTGCCGGTTACGACGCGCACAACACGTGCCTCGGGCCGCGGTGGTGGCTCGGGACGAGCGTCCGGCATCAGCAGCGGCAGCTTCGCGGCATTCATGCCGCTGACGGCGTCGAGCTCATCTTTCGCGGCGCGCAGGCGCCGCTTGTTCTGACGAGACCACTCATTGGCCGCGTCCTTGTCCATGAACCCGACAGGCAGGATGCAGGTCGCCATCCCCAGAAACGCGCCATCGAGCCGATACACGCGCAGATCGTCCTGCAGGCACTGCGGATCGAACCGCACCACCAGCTTCTTGCCCCGATGCGCATCCAGGAAGGCCGCCCGGAAGCGGTTGCCTTCGAGGGTGAGAACGCCGTCCTGGCGATCCACCATCAGGCCCTCGGCCGCCATCAGCCAAAGCGGACGCTGCTCCGGTCTGACCTTTTGAATGATGCTGCTGGCATAACTTTCGGCGAAAACCTGATCGAACGACCGCCCGGCGCAAACGCCGCCGGTGCGTCCGAGCTGCGCATTGTGCTCGGCGATCTCCGCATCCACCCGACGCAGAAACACATCATGCGGCACCGCGCGCTCGCCATAATTGCTCGGCTTGTTCTGGGGCGCGTTGCCGGTATAGGCGCCATGGAAGTCCGGATGCTTCGCGGTGCGCTGCGCCAGGTCGCGAAACGCGCGTTCAATCGGCTTTGACTGGCCGTGATAGACCTGCGCCCAGTGGATCTCGACACCGAGCTGAACCAGCAGCCCGGCCGGTTCTTCTTCCTTGATTTTGAACCGGTGGCGGTGCTCGACCTGCCCGGTGATCCACT
>CAIQQQ010000190.1 GCA_903873995.1 uncultured Rhodospirillales bacterium | reverse complement strand
CCCATCATCAACGGGTCACATGCGTTCGAAGCGTTTATCAATCTGTCAAAACACATCAACAAACACCCCACTGAACGCACTCAAGCAAACCAAGCTCGAAAACTTGGAAAACCTAAATACAATCACCAATCACCGTTCCCAGTAATCAGCCATGGAGCGCCGCCAACGTATCCCTTCCATTCCAGATGCAAATTTCAAAGAGCGTCTCAACTTGGTCTGGCTTGCCGTTACTTGCCGCGCCGTCTCTCGTCGGGAGGCGGTTTCTACGTCCGAGAACCGGCGCTGTCAACGAGAATGCGTGTGGGTGGTGAAGATTCGTAAAAACCGCAGAATTCCGAGGGATGCGCCGAGCTTGTGAGGCCGTCTTGCGTCGATTTTGGCTAAACCCGAGGGGGTCATGCCTGCTATGCGTTCATCGCGCCTTGTCCGGGCACACGGTGTTTAGCCGAAATGTGCCCGGAGCAGGCCTCTTCGTCAGGCAGCGTCGGCCATTTGGTCGTTGATCCGCAGACCTTCCTCACCGCCAGTGACATGCACGGTCTCGCCGTCGCGGATGGCGCCCTCCAGGATCAGTCCGGCCAGTGGGTTTTGCAGGCTGCGCTGGATGACCCGCTTCAGCGGCCGGGCGCCGTAGACCGGGTCATAACCTTCCGCCGCCAGCCAATCGAGCGCCGTCGCATCCAGGTCGAGAGTGATCTTCCGCCCCTCCAGCAGGGAATACAGCCGCGAAAGCTGGATGGTGACGATCTTGGACATGTCAGACCGCTGCAGCCTGCGGAACAGCACGATCTCATCAAGCCTGTTCAGGAACTCCGGCCGGAAATGTACCCTTACCAGGTCCATCACCCCCTTGTAGGCCATCGCGAGATCCTCGCCGTCCGGCTGCGCCGCAAGGATGTCTGCGCCGAGATTGCTTGTGAGCACGATGATCGTGTTGCGGAAATCGACCGTTCGCCCCTGGCCGTCGGTCAGCCTGCCGTCATCAAGCACCTGCAACAGGACGTTGAACACGTCCTCGTGCGCCTTCTCCACCTCATCGAACAGGATCACCTGGTAGGGCCGCCGCCGCACCGCCTCGGTCAGCACACCACCCTCGTCATAGCCGACATAGCCAGGAGGTGCGCCGATCAGCCGGGAGACCGCGTGCTTTTCCATGAACTCGCTCATGTCGATCCGTAGCATCGCTCGATCATCGTCAAACAGGAACTCGGCGAGGGCCTTGGTCAGCTCGGTCTTGCCGACACCGGTCGGGCCCAAAAAGAGGAATGACCCGATCGGGCGATTGGGGTCCTGCAGACCCGCACGGGCGCGGCGAACAGCATTCGCCACGTGCCGCAAGGCATCCTCCTGGCCCACCACTCGGGCGCGGAGTGCGTCCTCCATCCGCAGCAGCTTTGCCCTCTCGCCTTCCAGCATCTTGTCGACGGGAACGCCGGTCCACCGACTGACGATCGCGGCAATGCCCTCCTCGGTTACCGCCTCGTTGACCAGTTTGCCGCCTTCCTGCGTCTCCGCCAGCTGGCGCTCCAGATCGGGAATGACGCCATAGCGCAGCTCGGATGCGCGTTGCAGCGCGCCGTTTCGGGTTGCGACTTCCATCTCGCTCCGCGCGGCGTCCAACTGTTCCTTGAGCTTCTGGCCAATCGCGAGCTTGTCTTTCTCTGCCCGCCAGGTCGCGGTCATCGCGTCAGACCGCTCTTCGAGTTCGGCAAGCTCGCGTTCCAGTTTCGCAAGCCGCTCACGCGAGGCGGCATCTTCCTCGCGCCGCAGAGCCTCGCGCTCGATCTTGAGCTGCAAGGTTCGGCGATCCAGTTCGTCCAGCGCCTCCGGCTTGCTGTCCACCTGCATGCGCAGCCGGCTGGCAGCCTCATCCATCAGGTCAATTGCTTTGTCGGGCAGGAAACGGTCAGCGATGTAGCGATTGCTCAGCGTCGCTGCGGCGACCAGAGCTGCATCGGTGATGCGCACACCGTGATGAAGCTCGTATTTCTCCTTGATGCCGCGGAGGATCGAGATCGTATCCTCCACACTTGGCTCGCCAACGAAAACGGGTTGAAAACGCCGAGCCAGGGCTGCGTCCTTCTCGACGTGCTTGCGATATTCGTCGAGCGTTGTGGCGCCGACGCAGTGCAGCGCGCCGCGGGCAAGCTCCGGCTTGATGAGGTTCGAGGCGTCCATCGCCCCATCGGCCTTGCCGGCGCCAACCAGCGTGTGCATCTCGTCGATAAAGAGGATCACCTGACCCTCGGCTGATTCGATCTCCGCCAATACCGCCTTCAGGCGCTCTTCGAACTCGCCGCGATATTTGGCACCAGCGACCATCGCACCGAGATCGAGAGCCAATAACCGCTTGCCGCGAAGCGCTTCTGGCACGTCACCGCGAATGATGCGCAGGGCCAGACCCTCGACAATGGCGGTCTTGCCCACGCCAGGCTCGCCGATCAGAACCGGGTTGTTCTTCGTGCGCCGGGCCAGCACCTGGATCGTGCGGCGGATTTCCTCATCTCGCCCGATCACAGGGTCTAGCTTGCCGTCACGTGCCAGCGCGGTCACGTCGCGGGCGTATTTCTTAAGCGCGTCGAAGTTCTGCTCGGCGTTGGGGCTCGTGACCTTGCGGCCCTTGCGGATGTCGGCGATTGCGCGATCGAGCGCCTGCGGCGTGATATTGCCCGCCTTGAGCGCTCGCGCGGATGGGGTGTCTGACCCGGCGAGGGCCACAAGAAGACGGTCTTGCGCCACGTATTCATCGCCGGCGCGCGTAGCAGATTGCTGGGCAGCGTCCAGCACCCGGACCAGTGCGGGCGTTGTCTGCGGCTGGCCCGCGCCGGCTCCCTGCACCTTCGGGATGCGGCCGAGTTCGAGTTCGTTTGCCGCCCGCACAGCCTTGTCGTCTCCGCCGGCAGCGCGAATCAGTCCGGCCGCGGCGCCCTCTTCATCATCGAGCAATGCCTTCAGCAGGTGCTCCGGCGTGATCTGCTGATGAAATTCGCGAATGGCGATGGTTTGCGCGGACTGGAGGAAGCCCTTTGCGCGGTCTGTGAATTTTTCGATGTCCATGGTCTGTCCCTTCATGAGGCGACGCTGCTGCATCGTCCCTCAGAAGGCGACGACGCCGCTTTGCTTCAGATCAGAATTGGGGAATCATTCCTTCGCTCTCAAGAGGGCGGCACAGATGGGAGCGGCGTCATGCGGATCGAGTATCTCTACCGATATCCTGTGAAGGGCCTGACAGCAGAGGCGCTGGAGGAAATCGGAGTGGAGGCTGGCGGCGCCTTGCCCTGGGATCGAGCCTTCGCATTGGCGCAAGGGGACGCGCCGTTCGACGCGACCGCACCGGTCTGGATCAAAAAGACAAACTTCATGTGCCTGATGGCCAATGAGCGGGCAGCACTCTTGAAGGCACATTTTGATCCTAGCTCGGGCATCTTGATGATTGCCGCCCCTGACGGAACCCAAATCGCCGACCGACCGCTGACACCGGACGGACGTCTTCGGCTCGCATCATGGTTGACCGCTTACCTGGGTTCAGACGCACGCGGCGTTCCGGTGTTTCATCACCTGCCGGGCTTTGTGTTCGGCGATCAGAAAACGCCCGTCGTCAGCTTGATTAATCTGGCCAGCATCGCCGATCTGGAGGCAAAGGTCGGTGCCCCCCGCCATCGCCTCCGCTTTCGTGCGAACGTGTATTTCAGCGGCGCAGAGGCGTTGTCAGAATTGGACTGGGTTGGCCGAGAGCTCATGGTCGGCGGGGCGAGGCTCCGTGTGGTCAAGCGGACGGTGCGGTGCCCGGCGACCCAGGTGAACCCTGACACAGGAGCTCGTGATGCCAACCCGGTCCTCGAACTGCATCAGCATTACGGCCATGCCGATCTCGGGATCCATGCCGAGGTGGTCGATGGCGGCAAAATATCGATGGGTGCCGCGATCGAGCTTCTGACGTTGTAGCAGCTTGTCCGACGCTCACCAAAGCGGGCGATGATGCGTCGGGTCGATGCCGTTTAGGATCGCGCGGCTGGTGAACACCAACAAGGCTTCACCCAGCAGCATTACAACGAGGTTGCGAAGCAGAACGCCGCTTGCGACCCGCCATTCAGGGCGGGACGACCGTATCTCGTCCCAGCTCACACCAACCACGGTGCGGATCAACAGCAAGGCGAATGCCGCATGAGCGATCTGGTCCCACGGCGCCACAACGGCTTGCGCGAGATCAGGTCGGTCAAGCAGAAGTGTGGCGTAAAACGCCCATGCGCACCCCAGCAAAAACGCGACAGGGAACTTCATGCGCGTGAGATCCGCCCCTCCAGAGGATAGGCGGGATCATTATAACCCGGCGTTGAGGGGTGACCCGGCGTTACAAGACCGTCCACAAGAGCCTCGTCCTCGCCTGTGAACCGATAAGAGAGAGCACCGACATAGTCGATCCAGTGCGCTTCGGTGCGCGGGCCCGTGATGGCGCCGGTTACGAGAGCGTTGTTCAGCACCCAGGCCAGGGCGAACTGCCCCGCCGTGATGCCACGCTCAGCAGCATGTGATGCGAGGGTTTGCGCAATGTGCAGACTCTCGCTCCGCCACTCAGTCTCAAGTATGCGGCGATCTTGGCGCCCCGCGCGGGTGCCTTCCGGAGGCGGTACGTCAGGCTGGTATTTGCCGGTGAGAACGCCGCGCGCGAGTGGCGAGTACGGAAACACGCCAAGCCCAAGGGCAGCACAGGCTGGCAGTTGCTCAACTTCGGGCATGCGGTTCAGCGCGTTATAGTACGGTTGACTGACCACCGGGCGGTCGATTCCTGCAAGATCGCAAAGGCGGCAAATCTCACCGATACGCCAAGCACGGTGGTTCGACAGTCCGAAATAGCGGATTTTACCGGTGCGGATGAGATCCGCCATCGCGTTCACTGTCTCCTCCAGCGGGGTCGCGTGGTCTTCCTTGTGCCAGTACAGAATATCGATCACGTCGGTACCCAGACGCCTGAGGCTGGCCTCCGCCGCACGCATGACATAGGTGCGCGACAGGCCACGTCCATTGGGGCCAGGCTCCGTAGGATTTGCGAGCTTAGTGGCGAGAACCCACCACGCACGATGCGCCGAGATGGCCCGGCCCGTGATCTCCTCGGATCGGCCGTCGTTGTAGACGTCCGCAGTGTCGATGAAATTCGCGCCCTGCTCACGGGCCATCATGATGATGCGGGCAGCGTCCGGTTCGGATGTTGCGCCGCCGAACATCATCGTGCCGAGACAGAGCGGAGAGACCTTCAGGCCGCTCGCGCCGAGATTCCGGTACTCCATCCTCACCCTCCGATCAGACGGGCGGAGAATGGCATGCCTCACCGATAATAGTAATAACCCGGGTGGTAGGGACGGACCGGCACCACCACGCAACCCGATAACGTTGCCAGGGCCAAGACCAGGCAGGCGGCTCGCAGAAGAACACGATTTGTCATCTATCCGGCTCCCGAAACTGACCAATACACTATAGCAAGCCGTGTGAATCAAAAGTACGACAAACTCTCTCCAAGTGTAACAGTTACAATTCGGCCATTTCAAGAATAGCTGTGACGGTCACCGCAGATGATCGGTCCAGTCACATACAACTCTAGAGCTGGATAAATAACCGGGAATTAAGAAATCTTATGAATCTACAGCCCGCCGTTGAGTGCAGAAGCCCGTTATCAGCTGCCGAACAGCAAAGGGCTCAGCGCCTCCGAGGCGCCACCAACCACAACCTCTAGCCCTCGCAGAGCGGCGACGTCATCGCGCGCCATCAGCAGGCGTGGCAACAGGCTTTGGGCATCCGGATCGAATGGCAGCACAACTCCGCCGCCCGTCGTACGGATGCGTTCAGCAATGGCGCCGATATCGAAGGAGACCGCGGCGAATCCGGCCGCCCAGACCTCAGACAATGTGAAGCTGTAGGTTTCAGGCCATACTGCCGGGAAGAAGACAAAATGCGGATTGAAACGAGCGAGCAGACGCGGCAGCTCCTCACGGTCATAGCGACCGTTGATCTCGACGCTCAAAATGCCGTCCAGCGCCGCCGGCTCCTCGACCTCTCCAATCACACGGATCTCTGCGGCTGCGCCGCTGGCGTCTATGAGCCGCCCGAGGTCACGCACCACATCCAGACCCTTCTGGACGCTGATGCCACCGACGACGGCGATGCGTGTCACAGCGTCTCCGTCAGGGCCACGGGCGATTCCCGACACATGAACAAATTCCGGATGCGGGACCACACGCAGGTTGCGAAGGCCGAAGCGGCGCATCATCCTGATCTTCGTGTCCTCCGATGGCACCAGCACCGTGCCGGCGGCATGCAGCAGTTTATTGTTGCGTGCGATCCAGCCATCGATATCAGATCGAATGAGATCGTTGTCTGACCCAAAATCGTATATCTGGTTCGCACGGACACAAAGTTGACAGTAACGCGTCGCGGGCTCACCGCAATAGCGCCGCGTGTGATCCACGAGCACGACACGCGGGCAATACCACTGAAAGTCATGTACATAGACGGCAATCGGCAGACCATGCCGCTCGGCTAAATGATGGATGTCAGCACCCACACCTGTAAGAGAATGCACAGCCACCCTCAAACCTGGCACTGTCTTCGCAAGCCGCGAAACAAGTTCGGCCAACATCCCTGGCGGAAGACGCAGCACTAGACCAGTTTCACGCCAAACTACTGTCAGCACGGAGCTGCCGAGCCACGGGTCGTGAGGCACGGTGCAGACGAGATTCTGCTGTCCTTCATCTGCCAGAGCAGCTGCAGCCCGCTCGACAAGCACAGCCGTGCCGCCGCCCAAGGCATGGGAAAAATGCATGACGACGCGCCCGCTCACTTGAGCGAGCTGTGTTGTGAAAACATCCAAACGCAAACGCCAGAGCGGGTCTTTTCGAAGAAAGTCGCGGACCATGTCGAGATATTCGGGATAGCGTCGCTCGAGCGCCGCATGATTGCGCTCCAGAATCCGAACACGCTCCTCGGTGCCGAAGGAGACAGAGCCGTGATGGAACACGAAAACATCCGCAGCTGCGACATGTGTCCAGCCTCGGTCGGCCGCGCGGAGACACCAATCAACTTCCTCGCAATAGCCACGCTGCCATTCGGTGCTCAGCAGTCCGACATCCTTGCGGGCCGCCGATTTGAGGAACAGGCAAAATCCGACGCCCACCGGGATGTCAACCGCTGGCTCGCCATGGAGCCGACGGTCCAGCGCAAGAGCTGAGGCGAGATCGAGCCGGTTGCCGCCGGCGCGGTCTGGCAGGCTTAGGATGGTCGCGTCATTTGACAGCGGCGTGGCCGAGGCGATGTCCTCTCTTTGATAGGCGACCGCCTGGAGGCGTGCTGCGAAGCCCGGTGGAACGACGGTGTCAGCATTGAGAAGGATAACGTCCGCGTCGGGCCCGGCTTCATCAAGCCCACGGTTAACCGTGTCGACGAAGCCAAGATTTCGATCGTTCGACAGGATTTCGAACACCGCTGCCCCCCATTGCCCGGCAAACCGGCCCAGCATCGGTGCCATTTCCAGCTCGGGCGGCTGGTCAGCGATGATAAGCACCCGGCCAATTCCCGAGTCTTGGGTCATCGCAGCTCGGCACAATGACTCGAGGCAGGAACGGGTCTCATCGATTCCGCGATAGACTGGCACAATGACGCAGATTGAACTCGGCCGCTGTTCGCGCTCGGCGTGCAAGATTGGAGGAAAGGCGGTCACGAGCAGCAGATCGTCCCGCATCGCCTTGATCAGATCGCGTGCCCAACCGAGCTGACGTCCCCAATGCAGCTCCATCTGCCGCAACATGCGGGACATGTCGCGCATGGCTGTCACACTCGAGAGCAGGTCGCTCACTCGCAATGTGGCGAAGCAGAGCTGTGCTGCGGCGCCTGCGCACACCTCAACGTCGCCTGCATGCGAAGTGAGATCCGTCCGGATCGTGAACCCTGTGTGCAGCCGATGGGTCAACTTCTGGACGTCGCTGCGCGCGGTCGTTCGTCCCTGGTGCAGAATTTGGCCTGCCTTCGTCCGCAAGGTGATGGTTACGGAGTCATCGAGCTGCGCAGGATCTGCGAACCACAGCCGAAGCTCGGCAGCATTGGCCAACTCGATCTGGGACATCGGCGTCGCTGTAAATCGGATCGGTCCCAGGATGAGTGCGGCGAATTGGGCCTCAATGAGATGCGCAGCGCCGTTCAGGCAGCTTGCAGGAAGAGGCACACAAAAGCCGGCGCAGGTGGCGAGGGGGGCGTAGCTGTTCATCGGGTGGCGCAGCAACGGGGCAGGAATTTCGCAGATATCGACGCCGTCCACTCGGAGCAGACCTGGCGGCGGACGCGCACCCGACAGATCTGCGACCCAGCCCATCAGGGTGTAATCCGTGATCCCATCGATCGACCCTGACAGGCCGTCAGGGCCTGAAGGAAGCGTTCGGTCATATAAAAGATAACCCTGCGCCCAGATCTGCAGCCGAGCACCAGTCGCTGCATGAACCACAAGGTCAGCATCGATGACCAGGCCATGGTCTGGTTTCGGGAGGGGCTCGATGCGGCGAGTGGCCAATCTGATGCAGCGGTTCTGGGTCCGGATCACAGCCTTGACCTTCGCCAGTGGCACGTTGGGATCCACGTAAACCAGCAACCGGTTATAGAGCGGCGTAACGGCGACCAGGTCCGAGAGATCAATGTCGCGTTCAGCGCTCATGTGAAGCGGACCTTTGGCTGATAGAATCCGAGCGCTGGTCGGGTCTTCTGTTTTCTGGCACCACTCTGTCGTAATCAGACAGGGCTTGCGAGACAAGGTGGCTCGCCGGTCGCCCGTTGGAACCCCAGTCGATGATTCGTAAGCCCAGAACGGTCTTGTTGAAAAAGCCAGATTCCGAGCCCGGTTGGATCATCTTGCTGACTGGGGGCGATGCAGACGCGGTCATTGCCAAGATCGGCTCATGCGACGCGACGACGTTCGCGGCCCAGGTGCCCACCGAGGACCTCGATCAGCGCTCGGCCTGGCCAATTCAGGTTCTGGCCGGTGCCTTCTCACCCGGCGTTCCCGACGCAGACACATTGCTACCGCCCAGCCAGCATGTCCTCTTGAACGATCACCCGATCGCCCTGGCCGATCTTGTCAATGGCGCAACGATATCGCGCCGCCCTTCGGCTGAGGTGATATGGACATGCCTCAGACTCGAAACCTCGGCAGCTCTGCCTGTCTCCCGGATGCAGCTGTTGCCGCAGCAATGTCCGCCTGGCGCGCACGTCGATGACGATTACCTTCGGGCTCTGGCTATTCCAGCGTCAGCCCCCGTGGCGTTTGATCTGCCCGGCGGCGAAGATGCGCCACGGTGGCGTGACGTGCATCTGCAGCATGCCATCCACCTTGGGCATGTCGGCACAACAGACCCGGCATTGTCGCTCGAGCTCAACGGCGACTTATTCAATCCAAGCATTGCTGGACGGATCGCGAGGTTCCTGCTGCCCGGATCGGCTGGGCTTGGAATCATCCGGACGAGGTTCGCAACACCTCAGACATTCTTGGGCGGCAGCGATCAACGCAGGCTGGGCGTGGCCGTCGCCAACATCTCATTCGGCCGGCGCTCGACAAGTCTCGATCATTGGTCCTTGCGCGGAGGCTGGCATGGGGTCGAGCCGAGCTGGCGATGGACCGATGGCGCCGCGCACATTCTGGTTCCTGCCGGCGCGCGCCAGTTGGAAGTCGAGATCGCCAATACCCTTCGGCTTTATCCGATCGGATAGAGCCGTTGTTTCGAAACATCTTTTCAAGCATCAGCAGCGCTTGCGCTGGCGTGATCAGAGTGTGCTGCACAGACCTTTGTTCGACGGGCCATTCTGGTCGTGGTCGGCTACAACCAAGCCGCGTGACGCCGTGTGCCAGAGTGCGCGCAGCAGACGCGGACGCCTGAAAGAATGTCGATGAGCGAACAAGCGACTGATGTGACCGACCTCCTAGAACGGGCCCATGCAGCTCATCGCCATCACGACTGGGAGAGCGTTGTTCAACTCTGCGAACAACTCCGGTCGGTCGCTCCGGATAATCTCAATGGCTTCCTGATGGGCGGAGAGGCGCTGCGCTTTCTCATGCGCCTCGATGAGGCGGACATTGTCTTGCTCGAGGGCATGCAGAGGTTTCCCAACTCCTTCTGGATCGTAGGATATTGGTGCTGCAACGCCGGATTGCGCGATGACCGGGACGAGGAACTGCGGCGTTGGGCTATGGCCGGCGCCAGGTTTCCCAGCGAGAGCGGACCGGTCCTAAACGAAGCGGATGTCTGGCTTCGCATGGGCCGCCCGGAAGAGGCCCGTGCAGTTCTTGACGCTGCCTTGGCACGAGGCGTGGCGGGTCCGGAGTTGGCCCGCAAGCGGCTCGAGATATTGCTTAGCCAAGGGCGACTTGAGGATGCAGGGTTGGACGATGAGTTGGACCGGCTAGAACCCGGACCCGCGGAGTGTCGTCTGGCGAACCGCCTGATCCGTGATCTCGCGTTTGCCGGAGCGCCTGCGGAAGACTTTGTAAAGCCGCTCTCACTGCTGGTGCGCGAGGCCCCGCCAGGATTTGCTCGGAACTCCAGCATGTTCACCGGCTGGCTGGAATTGGTGCATGCGCTAGAGTCTCAGCCCGACAAACTAAGTGCAGTCCGCAAGGCATATGCAGCATTCCTGTCAGATCCAACCCGGCTCCAAACTTTTGCCATGGAACAAACGCGGATCGCGCTCGATCCCGGGCTAGACGCGGAGGAATATGCTGCGCTGCTTTGGCGCTGCCTCCGCCACCACCGTACCAACCAGCATTTCCTCGTGGCGTTCCAACCGTCTCTTCCCGCTACATTCCGCCGGGCTGCGTTGCGACGTTACGCGTTTCTCGGCGGCGACGGCATGGTCGCAACGTCATGGGACGGCATGACAGCTACCGAGACCGACGAAGTCGCGTTCTGTATGCTGATTGCCGCGACAGCGGCTGCACCAGCGTTGAGAGACGATCTGCTCCGTTCGTTTAGGTCACGGCTCCCGCTGAAAGAGGCGACTGACCCGTCCACAGCCCTCGGCATGATGACCTCAATCAGCCGACGCGCAATCCTTCCAGAAGATCTTTTGCCGTCAACGACCGCGGGTGCTCTGAGAATGACGCGCCCGCGGCGGCTTCGGGTCGCGCTGTGTGTGTCCGGCCAGTTGCGCGGATTCCGGTCGGTCTGGCCCTCTTGGACAAATCTTGGACTCAGCGAGCACGACGTCACGGTGTTTGCCCATGTGTGGCGCCGGGTGGGCAGCAAACTGCCTGGTCACCGGTGGGATGCGCAACGCTGCTTCAGCGGACAGTTCCTGCAGTCTGTGATCGAGGACACGGCGCAAGGCGGATTTGACCGCCTTTGGGACCGTTTCCCACGTCTTCGTGCCGAGTTGGAAGGCGGCCAACAGGTCGATTCCAGTGACGTCGCGCGCGTCTATCAGACACCTCACGTGGTCGTTGACGACGAACAAGACAGCCGCTTCCAATCCTTCGACCCCGCAATGAAAATGTATTACAAAGCTTGGGCCGCGCAGGAGTTGGCCGCGCGGCATCCTACATCGTTCGACCTCATCATCCGCATCAGGCCTGACAAGCTTATCGAGAGCGGCTCCGTGCCGGACTGGGAGGTTATCGCCGCCCGGTCACAGAGCCGGCGGATGGTGTTCACGGATCTCGGCCACTTCATCTCCGAAGGCTTTGGCCTTTGCGTTGGCGATCAGCTCGCGGCGGGCGCTCCGGAGCCGATGGCTGCCTATGCCAGCGCCTGGCCGTTGATCAACCAATGGCGCGACAGGACGCCCTACGGTATGCCGGACAGATTCTATTCTCATGGCGGGTTTGCCTACGCCATGTTGTTTGAAGGCATCAGCGTCGAACCCCTGGACGACCTCAAATTTGGGGATCTGGTCAATTCCGAGCGAATTGCCCCAGACCGGATCCATGAATTGATAATCGAGGATATCGCCAGTCGGGCGCCGGCCGGGGGAGATGAGCGGCTTCTTCAGGCTATTCGTGCAGACGTCTATGCGGCGAGGAAGTTATCCCATCAGCTGGAACCACCCGCAGGCTGACGATTTTCGGAACAGCGAAGCCCCCAAAGTCGTTCAGGCGCAAGCGACAACCAATTCGCCGTGCCGCTGCTCCCCGGGCATGCAGAGGGCTGCGACCTGCGGCGCCACCTCGGTAGGCGGTGGCACGGTTGCGGGGTCTTCGCCCGGCATCGCATCAGCACGCATCGCGGTTCGCATGATGCCTGGATCGAATAGGTTCACCCGCAGGTTGGTGGAACGCACCTCGTCGGCCCAGGTACGGACCAGGTGCTCCATG
Organism: uncultured Rhodospirillales bacterium; assembly: GCA_903873995.1. Lineage (GTDB taxonomy): Bacteria > Pseudomonadota > Alphaproteobacteria > Acetobacterales > Acetobacteraceae > CAIQQQ01. The sequence goes on along the minus strand of CAIQQQ010000190.1, from coordinate 2,313 downwards.
CCGGCTTTGGTTGCACCATAGGCTCCCCAATAGGCCTTCGGCCGCTGCACGCGGCCGGTGGTGATAAACACCGCGCGGCCCGCTGTGGCCGCGAGAAGCAACTGGCCGCAGCTTCGAATCAAGTGCCAGTTAGCCGTCATGTTCACACCGACGACCTGAGCCCAATCGGCCGAAAGGATGTGAGGGGCAGGTGTGAGGCGCCCAAGAACACCGGCGTTGGACACCAGAATGTCCAGGCGCCCAAAACGAGCATGAAGACTCGGACCGATCTGGTCCAGCGTTGCGCCATCCATCAGATCGAGGGGCAGAAGCGTCGCAGTACTACCAACCGCGCGGATCGCATCATCAGTGGCCTCAAGACCGCCTTGGGTTCTTGCGGTGATCACCACATGTGCGCCGTGGCGCGCGAGTTCCACGGCTATTGCAGCTCCAAAGCCACGGCTTGCACCGGTGACGAGCGCCACGCGGTCCTTCAATGTGGTCATAACGGAACAATCAACTCCGCTCGGCCAGCAGACTCAACTGGCGGGATTGGATCTCGGCGAGGTCGGTGAGTGCGATCGGGTATTCGCCCGTCATGCAGGCGTCGCAGTATTGAGGCTGATCGCCGTTGCGTCCCTCATGATTGAGGGCACGGTAGAGACCATCGATGGAGATGAACGCCAGACTGTCCACACCGATCAACTCGGCCATCTCCGCCACGTTGTGCTGGGCGGCAAGGAGCTTGGACCGTTCCGGCGTATCAATACCATAGAAACAGCTATGGGTCGTCGGCGGGCTTGAGATGCGCATGTGCACCTCAGCAGCCCCAGCGGCACGAACCATCTCGACGATCTTCTTGCTGGTGGTGCCGCGCACGATGCTGTCATCGACGAGGATGACTCGCTTGCCCTCCAGGATGGGCTTGTTGGCCGAATGTTTCAGCTTCACGCCGAGATGCCGGATGCTGTCGGTGGGTTCGATAAAGGTGCGGCCGACATAGTGGTTGCGGATGATGCCGAGTTCGAACGGTATGCCCGACTGTGCAGCGTAGCCCATCGCCGATGGAACGCCCGAATCTGGAACCGGCACCACCACATCCGCCTCTACCGGGCTCTCAAGCGCCAGTTCGGCCCCAATCCGCTTTCGTGCCGCATAGACCGGCATCCCTTCGACAATAGAATCCGGCCGAGCGAAATAGATGTATTCGAAGACGCAAAAGCGAGGCTTTTCCCGCCCAAACGGCTTGATCGAATGCACGCCGCGGTCGTCGATCACCACGATCTCGCCTGGATCGACGTCACGCACGAATTCCGCACCTACGATGTCCAAAGCACAGGTCTCGCTGGACAGCACCCATGCCGGGGATCCGTCGGCGCTGGTGATGCGGCCGAGGATCAACGGACGAACGCCCAACGGATCGCGGACACCCATCAGCGCCTGGTCGGACAGGGCAATCAGCGAATATGCGCCGACCACCTGCTTTAATGCGTCGATCAACCGATCGAGGACCGTTGAGTAAAGGCTGATAGCGATGAGATGAATGAACACCTCGCTATCCGTGGTCGACTGGAACAGGCAGCCACGGCGCACCAGAGCCTTGTGCAGAGTGTTTGCATTGGTGAGGTTGCCGTTATGTGCCACAGCGAAGCCACCAAATTCGAAATCGGCATAAAGCGGCTGCACATTGCGAAGGACGGTCTCACCTGTCGTCGCATAGCGATTATGCCCAATTGACCGCGTGCCTGGCAGACGAGCAATCACCCGAGCGTCTGAAAAGTTTTCGCCGACCAGGCCCAATCCGCGATGCGAGTGGAACCGGTTGCCGTCAAATGAAACGATGCCGGTCGCCTCCTGGCCACGATGCTGCAAGGCGTGCAGACCAAGTGCCACGACTGCAGATGCGTCGGCACAATTCCACACGCCGAAGACGCCGCATTCCTCATGCATCTTGTCGTCGTCAAAGTGAATTTTGGGCATTGCGGATGCCTCCTGGGCCTGCCGAATTACTGGGAATCGAACCACCGCCAGCGATTGCCTACGAGGCTGCGTTGCCCGGCATGGGTGAGATGGCGCGCAGCTTTTGGGCAGATAACCGCAAAGTATCGTCAAAGCTCACTCAAGAGCGGCTCGGCTATCACTGGCGCTATCCCACCTACCGCGAGGGCCTCGCCTCAATTATCGCCGAGGAGAGCACCCATGTTGGCGAGCAGCACCGCGAGATCCCCGGGGCGTGACAGCCGATGATCGCCGTCTTTGATCAGGACAGTATGTAGATCGGGGCTATCCAAATGCGCGGCAAGGGTGAGGGCGAGTTCCCATGGCACGTCTGGG
>CAIQQQ010000189.1 GCA_903873995.1 uncultured Rhodospirillales bacterium | reverse complement strand
TCCAAGGGGCTCGGCCCCTTTGTGGGGTCCAGGTGCAAAGCCCCTGGCCTTCCTATTTCCACAGACCTACGCCCCACCCAATGGGCCATCAAGGACCTCGCGCACAGCGCGAGCGAGGTCGGCTTGGCGGTAGGGTTTGGCAAGGACGCGGATGCCGGGGTTGGGCTGGGACTGGTCCACGAAGCCGGAGGCGAGCAGCACGGGCAGGTCGGGACGGAGCTGGTTCGCATGCCGGATGAGGGCGAAGCCGTCGAGGCCGCCGGGCATGACGACGTCGCTGAGCAGCAGGTCCACGGGTTCGTCGCCGAGCAGGATGGTCAGTGCGTGGTAGGCGTTGGCGGTCGGAATCACGGCGTAACCGAAATTCTCGAGAATATCGGTGGTGATGCCGCGCACGGCCTCATTGTCCTCGACCAGAAGGATGGTCTCGCGCCCGCCCACGGCGTCGGCGAGCGGTGGGCTGGCGTCGGTTTCCGGTTCTTCCGTGCCGTCGCATCGCGGCAGATAGAGGCGGAAGATGGTGCCGCGGCCGAGCGTGCTGTCGAGCGAGATATGGCCGCCGGATTGTCGGATGAAGCCGAACACCATGCTGAGGCCGAGCCCGGTGCCGTGGCCCTCGTCCTTGGTGGTGAAGAACGGCTCGAACACGCGCGCCGCGACCTCGGGCGGCATGCCGGTGCCGGTGTCCTGCACCTCGATCATGACATAGTCGCCAGGGCGCACTTCCTGGCGGGTGTCGGCCTGCTCGGCGTCGAGTGTGGTGTTGCGGGTGCTGATGACGAGGCGCCCGCCATTGGTCATGGCGTCGCGCGCGTTGGTGGCGAGGTTGACGATCGCGGTCTCGAGCCGTGTCGCATCGGCGCTGACGGGCCAGATGCCGGCGCCGAGATCGAGGCGGATCATGATGTCCTCGCCGAGCATGCGTTCGAGCAAGCCTGCGACCGAGCGGATCCATTTGTTGACGCTGATGACGGTGGGGGCCAAAGGCTGGCGCCGCGCGAAGGCGAGGAGCTGGGAGATCAGGTCCGCACCGCGGATCGAGGCCTGCAGGGCGCGCTTGGCGGGTTCAGTGACGTTGGTCGCATCTTTCGTGCGGCTCAGCAGGAATTCGAGGTTGAGCGAGATCACGGCCAGAAGATTGTTGAAGTCGTGCGCCATGCCGCCGGTCAGGTTGCCGATCGCCTCCATCTTCTGCGCCTGGGTGAGGCGGCGCTCGGCAAGGCGGCTGTCGGTGACGTCCTCATAGGTGGCGACCCAGCCGCCATCCTCCATCGGCTGGTGCGAGACGGCGATGGTCTCGCCGTGAGCGTGCTCTCGCGAGAACACCGCGTGCTGCCCTTGAGCGACCAGACGCTGCTGTTCCTGCCAGATGCGGCGGATGAGATCGGCGTCGAGGCGCCCGCCGGTGGCGATCTCGTCGAACAGTCGGGCCACCGGCAGGCCGGTGCGCGCGATGGACCGCGGGACGCCGAAAAGCTGAAGGAACTGCAGGTTGCACACGATCAGACGATCGTCTGGACCGACCATGCACAACGCCTGGCGCATGTTGTTGAGCGCCGCGTCAAAGCGGCTGTTCTGCTGGGCTGCCTCGATATCGCGCTCGCGCAGGATACGGTTCTGCTGCTCGACCTCGTCTACGGCGCGGCGCGTCTCCTCGTTGGCGGTCTCAAGCTTCGTGCCGGTGGCCCGCAGGTCATGAACCAGATCCTGCACCTCGACCTGGGCGCGGGACAGCGCGCGGTTGTGCAGCACAAGGACGCTGATCAGCACGATGCAGCACGCGATCAGCGCAATCAGCATGCCGGAGAACACCCAGTGCAGCCGGCTGAGCTGCTGCAGGTCGCGCCCGACCAAGGTGCCACTTTCGTCGTGAGCGGCGCCGGCGAGTTTGGCCATCGGCTGGTTCAGCGGGTTGAACAGCGCGATGACGCGCTCTGCCACACCCGGTTTATCGAGCTGGTCGATCAGCGGTTCGGCTGTGGCGGTTGCCGCACGGAGCCGATTGAAGATCTCCAAAAGGTCGGCGCGGCCGCGGATCAACTCACCGGCGTCGCCCTGGGCCAGAACCTGCATGCGGTTTGCGATGATGTCGAACCGGATCTGCGCCTGGGACGGATCGGCCGCCTGGGTCTTGGCCGCATTGCCGCGGGCCAGCGCGTATTCGGCCAGCACCGCCTCGAACCGTGCGACCTCGAGGCTGGCCTGGCTGATCGCCCATGTGACGTTGTAGCGCGAGACCTCGGTGAGGGCGCGCTGTCGCTGGGCGATGATGACCGAGGTGTAAATCGTCGACACCAGGATCAACGTGGCGAACGTGCCCAGCAGCAGTTTGAAGGCGGCGGGCGAGGCCCACCAGCGCTCCGTGGGAGTGACCGAAGGCTCGGCGCGCTGAAGGACCTGAAGCACCGCCCGGTCAGCGAACAGACAGCTGGGCGAGCTGCCAGGCCGAACGGCCATAATAGCGCTGCTGCTTCAGCTCGGGGTTGCTATCGAACGGGTAGACGATGAACAGCGGCCCCTTGTCGCGGACGGTGAGATAGGCGCCGCCCCGCTTGTAGGCCATGATCGTGCCGTAAGTGGCGAAGTCAGCGATCGGGATCTCGGTCGAATAATCGTTCAGTGCGGTGCAGACGACGCGATCGCCGCTGGCCTTCACGGTGGCGAGCAGCTTCGTCATCAGCACGCCTTCGAACGTCTGCAGCTTGTCATACCATGGCGTCTGCGTCTCGAAGCTGGTGCTGCCCAGCCCCTCGATCATGGCGCGGTCGAATACGGCGGTCTGGCCACGGTTGAACACACCGATCTTGCCGGAGATGGTGAGGATGACCGGGCCCGTCGGTTCCGGCAGCTTCCCAACGGACTGAGTTGGCGCCTGGGCCCGGGCCAGCGATGCCGGTGCCACCACGGCCGCTATGGCCGATAGCGCAAGCCAGCGTCGCGGCAGGGACAGGCCGTTAATGGTTGTGTTGCAGGTGCCTTGCATGTGTCGGTGATCCTTCTTGTCGCCGTCGGGCGGTCGGATGGTTGACTGTGTGAGCCTATCACGGTGCGTGATCGTATCACAGCGGCGCCATGATCGCGCGCCCAGCCGATTTAGGGCGGAGGTTGCCTCGTGGATGTGACGGCGCGCACTTGCCGGGGCGGTTGGTGGCCGGTATGGACGCGTCCCGTTCCACTGCATGAGGCCCAGGCCGCAGCACCATGTCACGCATCGTCATGAAATTTGGCGGCACGTCGGTCGCCGATCTCGACCGCATCCGCAACGTCGCGCGCCGCGTGGCGCGGGCCGCCGCCGCGGGGCACGAGGTGGCGGTGGTGGTCTCGGCGATGTCGGGTGTCACAAACCAGCTGGTGGGATGGTGCCAGGCGCTGTCGCCGCTGCATGACGCGCGCGAGTATGACGCGGTGGTGGCAACCGGTGAGCAGGTGACGGCAGGACTTGTCGCGATCGCGCTGCAGGAGTTGGGCGTTGAGGCGCGGTCCTGGCAGGGTTGGCAGATCCCCCTGCTGACCGATGGGGCGCATGGCCGCGCGCGGATCGACCGCATCGACGGCGCGGCGTTGATCGCGCGGATGCAGAACGGCCAGGTTCCGGTGATCGCGGGATTCCAGGGGCTTGGCCCGGATCACCGCGTGACCACGCTGGGCCGCGGCGGGTCGGACACGTCGGCGGTGGAGCTCGCGGCGGCCATTGGTGCCGATCGTTGTGATATCTATACCGACGTGGATGGCATCTATACGACCGACCCGCGGATCGTGCCGAAGGCGCGGCGGTTGCCACGGATCGCATATGAGGAGATGCTTGAGCTTGCATCGGTGGGTGCGAAGGTGTTGCAGACCCGCAGCGTCGAGCTGGCCATGAAGGAACGGGTGCGGGTCCAGGTGCTGTCGAGCTTCGCCGAGGCGGAAGGCTGCGACCTGCCGGGCAGCCTTGTTGTGGATGAGGACGAGATTTTGGAAAAAGAGATCGTGGCAGGCATCGCCTATTCGCGCGACGAGGCCAAGATGACCGTGAAGCGTGTGCCGGATCGTCCGGGCATCGCTGCTGCGATTTTCGGCCCGCTGTCCGAGGCGGGCATCAATGTCGACATGATCGTGCAGAACGTTTCTGACGACGGCACCACCGACATGACCTTCACCCTCGGCCGCAGCGACCTCGCGCGGGCCCGGCAGACGCTGGCCGCCCAGCAGGGACAGATCGGCTTTGCCGACCTGGTGTCTGACGCGCAGGTGGCGAAAATCTCCGTCGTGGGCGTGGGAATGCGCAGCCATGCCGGCGTGGCGGCGACGATGTTTCGCACGCTCGCCGAGCGTTCGATCAACATCCAGGTGATCTCGACCAGCGAGATCAAGGTCAGCGTGCTCATTGGGGCCGACTACACTGAACTCGCTGTGCGCGCCCTTCACACCGCCTACGGCCTTGACGCCGCCTGACGCCCCACACGACCTGGTGACGGAGCCGGTCGCGGCACTCGTTACCGGACGCAGCGCAGCGCGCGCCCATCTGCAGCAGCTTTGGTCGCGCGGCGCGGCCTTCCTCGGCTGTGACGTGGCCATCATGGGTGGGGCGATGAGCTGGGTGAGCGAGCGCAACCTTGTGGCGGCGATCTCCAATGCCGGCGGGTTTGGCGTGATCGCCTGCGGCTCGATGGCGCCTGCGATGCTCGATGCCGAGATCGCCGCGACCCAGGCGCTGACGGACCGACGCTTCGGCGTCAATCTGATCACCATGCATCCGCAGCTGAATGACCTGATCGCGGTGTGCCTCGCACGCGGCGTCACGCACATCGTGCTGGCCGGGGGCATTCCGCCGGGGGCTGCTGTCCGTGCGGTGAAGGATGGCGGGGCGCGGCTGATATGTTTCGCACCGGCTCTGGTGCTGGCGCGCCGGCTGGCCCGCACCGGGACGGACGCGCTGGTGATCGAGGGCTCGGAGGCCGGCGGCCATATCGGTCCGGTGTCACTGACCGTGCTGGCCCAGGAGATCCTGCCGCATCTGCGCGATATCCCGATTTTCGTGGCCGGCGGGCTCGGGCGAGGTGACGCGATCCTGTCCTTTCTGGAGATGGGCGCGTCCGGCGCGCAGCTTGGTACGCGCTTCGCGGCATCGGCTGAGTCGGTGGCGCATGACAATTTCAAGCAAGCGTTCATCCGGGCCAACGCGCGTGACGCCCTGCCGTCGCGCCAGCTCGACGACCGGTTTCCGGTAATTCCGGTGCGCGGTCTGGTCAACGAGGGAACGAAGCGCTTCCTGTCCCACCAGGCCGATGTCGTGGCGCGGTTCCAGTCAGGCGAGCTCTCGCGCGAGGCCGCACAACTTTCCATCGAGCATTTCTGGGCCGGCGCCCTGCGCCGCGCCGTGGTGGAGGGCGATGTCGAGACCGGTTCAGTGATGGCAGGCCAGTCGGTGGGCATGGTGACGACGGTGCAGAGCGTGGCCGAAATCATGGACGAACTGGTGGGGCAGGCGGTCGCGGCGCTGGAAGCCAGGGGGGCCGCGCTGGGAGCGCCGCAGCACCTCGGCCACAGCTTCGCCCTGCCGGTCTGAGAGAGGAGCGGGGCGATGTCGATGCCCCGCACGCTGTTTGCGCGCCTGCGCGAGTTGATGGCCCACCGCCACGCGCCAGGCGACCCGCTGGCGTTCGTGGCGGATCTGCTGGCGTTGAGCCGGCTGGTGGCTGGCGAGATGCTGACCGAGGTGTGTTCCATCTACGTCACCCGCGCAGGCGGCATTATGGAGCTCATGGCCTCCCACGGCCTGCGTCAGACCGCGGTCGGGCGAACCCGGCTGCGGGTGGGGGAGGGGATCGTCGGCCTCGCGGCCGAAACGGGCGAGACCTTGAACCTGCCCGATGCCCAGAACCACCCCGCCTTCGCTTACCGTCCGGAGACGGGAGAGGATGCCTATGCCTCGATGCTGGCGGTGCCGGTTCGGCGCGCTGGGCGGACTCTGGGGGTGCTGACCGTGCAGACCCTGCTGCCGCGGCGCTTCGACGCGGAGGAGGTCGAGACCGTCGAGACGGTGGCGATGCTGCTGGCCGAGCTGCTCGCGGCCGCCCGCGCGCCGGAGCAGCCGGCCTTGGGGCAGGCGGAAAGCCTTGCAGCCACCTTGCCGCGGCGGTTCGGCGCAGTCTCGCTGGCGCCTGGCATCGTCATGGGACCGGTTGTGCTGCATGCTGGCCATATCGCGCCAGATCGGCTGCTGGCGGATGACCCGGACCAGGAGCTGGTGCGCCTGGAGCGCGGGTGGCAGTGCATGCAGAGCGGGATCGACCGGCTGATCAGCGATCAGTTGCCGTCGACTGGTGGCGTCGGGGGCAGTCAAGGCAGCGGTAAGGGCCGCAAGGCTGCGGACGCCCAGGCCTCGCGTGAGATCCTGGAGGCGTATCGTCTTGTGGCTGCGGATTCCGGCTGGCTCAAGCGCGTGTCCGAGGCGATCCGGGGCGGATTGTCGGCCGAGGCGGCGGTGGCGCGCGTGGCCGGCGAACTGCGCGACCGCATGCGTCGCGTCACCGATCCGTATCTGCGCGAACGTCTGGCCGATCTGGAGGATATGGCCGGCCGGCTGCTGGCCTGTCTCGATGGCGGGGCGGAGCATGGTCCCGTGACGCCCGGCGCGATTCTGCTGGCGCGTCGGCTGGGGCCGGCTGAGCTGCTGGACTGGCATTCGCGCGGCATCGGGGGTGTGGTGATCGAGGAGGGCAGCCCGTCCGGCCATGCCGCGATCCTTGCCCGCGCGCTCGGGCTGCCGGCCGTGGGCGGTGCGCGCGGCGTCGTTGAAAGTGCTGAGGACGGCGAGCCCGCTGTGCTGGACGCCGATGACGGGCAGGTGGTGCTGCGGCCAAGCTCGGAGCTGCGCCGCGGCTATATGTCCGCGATCGCGGCGCGCACTGCGCGCCAGGCCGGCTGGGCGTCCCTACGTGACAAGCCAGGGATCACACTGGACGGGACCCGGGTACGACTGTTGCTCAATGTCGGCCTCGCTTTGGAGCTGACGCAGCTGCAGGCGGTGGGCGCCGAGGGGATCGGGCTGTTTCGTACCGAGATCGCGATGCTGGCGCGCGGCATGGTGGTCGACACCGCCGAGCAGATGGCGGTCTATGCCCGTGTTCTGGATGCTGCTGGCGACCGGCCGGTGATGTTTCGCACGCTCGATCTCGGCGGTGACAAGCTGCTGCCCGGCAGCCCGCCGCCGGAGGAGGAGAACCCCGCGATGGGCTGGCGCTCATTGCGCATCGGGCTCGATCGGCCCGCCTTGCTGCGCCGCCAGCTGCGCGCGCTGCTGCTGGCTTCGCATGGCAGGCCGTTGTCGGTGATGTTTCCGATGGTGGCGACGGTTGCCGAGTTCCGTGCGGCCCGCGCGCTGCTGCTGGCGGAGGCGGCCAGGGTTCGTCCGGCGCCGTGCGAGCTGCGCATCGGCACCATGCTCGAGATCCCGTCGCTGATGTGGCAGCTGCCCGCACTGCTGAAGGAATGCGACTTCATTTCGGTGGGCACCAACGATCTGCTGCAGTTCCTGTTCGCTGCCGATCGCGGAACGCCGGCCTTGGCGGGGCGCTACGACATTCTGTCACCGCCCGTGTTTGACATGTTCGGCGAGCTGCTGGCCAGGGCCGGGGAGGCCGGCGTGCCCTGCTCGGTGTGCGGCGAGGCGGCATCCCGGCCGCTGGAGGCCATGACTCTGGTGGGTCTGGGGTTTGACACCCTGTCCATGCCGGCCTCCAGCATCCTGCCGGTCAAGGGATTGCTCGCGCAGGTGGATCTGCCGGCGTTTCGTGCCTTCCTTGCGACAATCAGGCGTGCGTCGGTGGGGGCATCCAGCCTGCGCGATGCGCTTTCGGGGTGGGCGCGGGAGCGGTCACTGCCAATCGACTAGGGATTTGGCGGCGCGGAATTTGGTGCGGTGCCGCGGGCGGGAGTTGGCAAGCGGACAGTGGCGGTCTAGATACCGATTGCTCATGGCCGGCCTGGGCTTCGGGTGCCTCCAGGGGATCGGCACGGTCTCCGGCCTCGGTCTCCAAGAGCTTTTCGGTGGAACGCGCCATTCCAACTAGGCAAGGATCGGTCGGCGATGTTGCAGGATCGCAGGTCCAATTTGGCGGAAGGCCGTAGCATGATGTCGAGCGTTGGCCAGGAGTACGAGACCACTGTCGGGCGGCCGGGCGTTGGTAGCGACTTGCGCGCCGCGCGTGAGCGTCTCGGCTGGACCTTGCCGGCGATCTCTGAGAAGTTGCGCATCCGGCTGCCGTTTCTGGAAGCGATCGAGGATGGACGCATCAGTGAACTGCCGGGCAACGCCTATGCCGTCGGTTTCCTGCGCATGTATGCCAGCGCCGTGGGATTGGATGCGGACGAGATCTCGCGCCGGTTCCGCGCCGAGGCCGCCGATGTCAACCGCAAGACCGAACTGACCTTTCCCGCGCCGGTGCCAGAGCGCGGCGTTCCGGCCGGCGCCGTTGTGCTCCTCGGCGTCGTTGTTGTCATGCTGGCCTATGCCGGTTGGTACCGGTTCTCGGGCGATAGCGGTGTGGCTGTGGAGCAGATTCAACCTGTGCCCGACCGGCTCGCGGTGCTCGCGCCGCCCCCACCGCCGCCCGCCGCCTCCGCCCTTGCACCTTTGCCGCCGGCGCAGCCCCAGAATGCGCCGGCTCCCGCCCGACCCGTGAGCCCGCCGGTGGCCACAAGCACTGATCCGGTGCCGTTTCCGCGGCCGTCCGTCCCGACGCCGATCCTGGTGCCGATCCCGCCGGTGGCGGCCACGTCCGCACCGGTCAATTTGGCGGCCCCGGCTCCCGTGATCTCGCCGGACGGCACGCGCATCGTGCTGCGGGCCAAGTCCGAGGCCTGGGTGCAGATCAACGACAAGCAGGGCAACGTGGTGCTCAACCGCACCTTCCGCGCCGGCGAGACCTGGCCGGTGCCGCCGAAGCAGGCGCTGTTCCTGACGGTGGGCAACGCCGGCGGCACGGAACTTCTGGTGGACGGCGTGCTGTCGCCCTCGCTTGGCGCTGATGGTGCGGTTCGACGCAACATGCCGCTCGACCCCGACCAAGTACGTGACGGAAAGCTTGCGCTCGTCACGCCGGCCGCACAGTCGCCGGCGCAGCTCGCCTCGCCGCCACGGCCGCCGGCGCGGCAGCCCTGATACGAAGCCTGCTTCACATAGCCGCACCGGCAGCCTAGATCAGAGGCAAAGCACGCGGAGTCCGAGCCTATGAGCAGCTATCGCCCGTATCAGCACATCGAGCGTCGCAAGTCGCGCCAGATCCATGTCGGCCGGGTGCCGGTCGGCGGCGACGCGCCGGTCAGCGTGCAGACCATGACCAACACGCTCACCACGGATGTTGCCGGCACGATCGCGCAGATCAAGCGCGCCGAGAAGGCCGGCGTGGATATCGTTCGCGTCTCCTGCCCCGACGAGGAGAGCACGGCGGCGCTGAAGCACATCATCGCCGGTGTGAACGTGCCGGTGGTGGCCGACATCCATTTCCACTACCGCCGCGCCATCGAGGCCGCCGAGGCCGGTGCCGCGTGTCTGCGCATCAACCCCGGCAACATCGGCAGCGCCGAGCGGGTGCGCGAAGTGATCAAGGCGGCGCGCGATCACAACTGCTCGATGCGCATCGGCGTCAACGCCGGCTCGCTGGAGCGGCATCTGCTGGAGAAATACGGCGAGCCGAACCCGGAGGCGCTGGTCGAAAGCGCGCTGGAACACGCCGCCATCCTGCAGGACAACGATTTCCACGAGTTCAAGATCTCGGTGAAGGCGTCGGACGTGTTCATGGCGGTGGCCGCCTACACGCAGCTGGCCGAGGTGTGCGACCACCCGCTGCATATCGGGATCACCGAGGCGGGTTCGAAGCGCGCCGGCACGGTGAAGTCCTCGATCGGCCTCGGCAACCTGCTCTGGGCCGGCATCGGCGACACGATGCGCGTCTCGCTCTCGGCAGAGCCCGAGGAAGAGGTGCTGGTGGGCTGGGACATCTTGAAGTCGCTGGGCATCCGCCACCGCGGCGTGAAGATCATCTCCTGCCCGTCCTGCGCGCGGCAGGGCTACAACGTGATCGAGACGGTGCAGACCCTGGAAAGCCGCCTTGCCCATATCGAAACACCGCTGACCCTGTCGATCATCGGCTGCGTGGTGAACGGGCCGGGCGAGGCACTGATGACCGATCTCGGTGTGACCGGCGGCGGCAATGGCCGCCACATGGTGTATGCGGCGGGCAAGACCGATCACACGATCGAGGGTGGCGACATGGTTGAGCACATCATCGGTCTCGTTGAGACGAAGGTTGCGCAGATCGAGGCTGACAAGGCCGCGGCCAAGCTCGCCGCCGAGTGACATGTAGGGTGGGAAGCGCTTGGGCATCCCACCGTTCCATGACAGATCTGAAGTGGTGGGATGCCCAAGCGCATCCCACCCTACGAAGGGTTTTCCTAGGGTGAGTGACCTGCAACCGGTCCGCGGCACGCGTGACCTGATCGGCGAGGAGTTTCGTCGGCACGCCCATGTCATAGACACGGCGCGCCATGTGGCGGGGCTGTATGGCTTTGACGAATGGGCGACGCCGATCTTCGAGGACACGCGGGTGTTCGCCCGCACGCTGGGCGAAACGTCGGATGTCGTTTCGAAGGAGATGTACACCTTTACCGACCGCGGCGGCGACAGCTTGACCCTGCGGCCGGAGAACACGGCGGGCGTCTGTCGCGCGCTGGTGACGGGCGGCCTCACCCAGTCGCTGCCGCAAAAGGTGTTCTACGCGGGGCCGATGTTTCGCTACGAGCGCCCGCAGAAAGGTCGCTACCGGCAGTTCCATCAGATCGGCTGCGAGCTGATCGGCGCTGCCGAGCCGCTCGCCGATGCCGAGGTGATCGCAGCGGGGTGGGACATCCTCACGAAGCTGGGCATCTCTGGCGACGTCGTGCTGGAGCTCAACACCCTGGGCGACAAGGACAGCCGCGACGCCTATCGCGCGGCGCTGGTGGCGTATTTCACGGCGCACAAGGCGAGCCTGTCCGAGGACAGCCTGACCCGGCTGGAGCGCAACCCGATGCGCATCCTGGACAGCAAGAACGAGGGCGACAAGGCGCTGGTGGCGGACGCACCCATCATCGACCCCTACCTCACGCCTGCCGCCGCCGCGTTCTTCGAGCAGCTTCAGGCGCATCTTGTTGGTATGGGAATTCCCTCGGTCCGTAACGCGCGGATCGTGCGCGGCCTCGACTATTACAGCCACACCGCCTTCGAGTTTGTCACTACGGCGCTGGGCGCACAGGGCACCGTGATGGCCGGAGGGCGCTATGACGGCCTGGTCGAAGAGATGGGCGGGCCGCCGACACCGGCTGTCGGCTGGGCCGCGGGGATTGAGCGCCTGTCCATGCTTTGCAATGAAATGCCAAAACCAATGGATACGGTTGCCGTATTGCCAGTTGTTGGGCAAATTGATCCCGATAAGGCGATCAGTGCAGCCGTAGATATGATGCAGCTTCTACGCCGTTCCAGCATTCGCGCGGAGATGAGCTACTCTGGAAATTTAAAACGCCGCCTTTCTAGGGCCAACAAGGTAGGCGCACGGTATGCGGTATTTCTGAGTGAGTTTGGGACTGCCGCTGTTCGTGATCTCATTAGCGGCGCCCAAATCGATATGCAGGCGGCCGAGGTGCCGGCATACCTCCAAGATCGTATGAGATGAGCCTCGCCGACAAGCTCGACCGCATCACCGCCCGCGCCGAGGAGCTCAGCGCCCTGATGGGCGAGGGGCT
>CAIQQQ010000188.1 GCA_903873995.1 uncultured Rhodospirillales bacterium | reverse complement strand
TCTGGTATTTCGGCACCAACCGCCAGTATCCGAACGTGTCGCACCACACCATCCTGCTGTGTGACCGCTACCGCGAGCTGCTGACCGACATCTTCAAGCGCCACAAGCTGGCCGAGGATTTCTCGCTCTACTTGCATCGCCCGACCGCGACCGACCTGTCACTCGCGCCGGAGGGCTGCGATTCCTTCTACGTCCTTGCCCCGGTGCCGCATCTGGACAGCGGAACGGACTGGCATGCCGAGGCCGAGCGCTACCGCCTGGCAATCTCCGCCTATCTCGAAGCCTCCATCCTGCCTCATCTGGAGGCGTCGATCGTGTCGTCACGCGTCATGACGCCGCAGGATTTCCACGACGATCTGCTGTCGCTGAAAGGGGCCGCGTTCAGCCTCGAGCCGGTGATCTCGCAGACCGCCTATTTCCGTCCGCACAACAAAAGCGAGGAACTGGAGAACCTGTTCCTCGTTGGCGCCGGCACGCATCCCGGCGCGGGTGTTCCGGGCGTGATTTCCTCCGCGCGTGTTCTAGATAAGGTGGTGCCGCATGCCGACGCGTTCGTCCGTCAATCCAGCTGATCTCGCCGACTGCAAGGCCCGGCTGCGCACTGGCTCGCGCAGCTTCCACGCGGCCGCCAAGCTGCTGCCGGAAAGCGTGTGCGGGCCGGCGGGCATACTCTACGCCTTCTGCCGCCTGGCGGATGACGCGATTGACGATGCGGTAGACGGGCGTTCCGAGGAGCACGGCACAGACGCCGACCTGGCGCTGGCACGGCTGCGCGGAAGGCTGGACCGAGCCTATGACGGCCGGCCGGTCGATCACCCGGTGGACCGCGCGCTCGCCGTGATGCTGGAGCAGACCTGCATGCCGCGGGCACTTCCCGATGCGCTGCTGGAAGGCTTCGCCTGGGACGCGGCGGCCCGCCGCTATGACACGCTGTCCGACGTGCTGGCCTATGGCGCGCGGGTGGCCGGCAGCGTGGGGGCGATGATGGCGGTGCTGATGAACCGCCGCACGGCCGCGGCATTGGCCCGCGCGTGCGATCTCGGGGTGGCCATGCAGCTCTCCAACATCGCGCGAGACGTGGGCGAGGACGCCCGTGCGGGACGGCTTTATCTGCCACGGGACTGGATGATGGAGGCGGGGCTCGACCCGGACACGTTCCTGGCCGATCCGGTGTTCAGCCCCGAACTGGCGCAGGTCGTGCAGCGTCTGCTGGCTGTGGCCGATGAGCTTTACGCCCGCGCCGATGCCGGCATCGCAGCTCTGCCGCTGTCCTGCCGCCCTGGCATCGGCGCGGCCCGTCGCATCTATGCCGAGATTGGCCACGAGGTGGCGCGCGCCGGGTTCGACAGCCTGTCCCGCCGCGCCGTTGTCTCCAGTGGCCGCAAGTTCGCCTTGCTTGGCGCCAGCGTCGCGGGCGTATTGCTGCCCGCCGCTGCGTGCGACGCGCCGCCTTTGGCCGAAACGAAGTTCCTGGTGGATGCCGCGTCCGTGCCGCAGATCCGCACCACGGGCCGCGTGGCCTGGGCGATGGAGCTGTTCTCCCGGCTGGACGACCGGGACATGGCGCGCAGTGCCGCACTTCGCTCCTAGCCGCGCGCCATGCTGAGCTGGGCCGCCTCGTCAGAGCTGCTGGTGATGCTGATGGTGCTCGGCTTCCTGGTGGTCGAGCTGGTGCGCACGAAGCGCGAGATCCGGAAGGACAAAGAGAAGGCTGCAGACTTGTCCAGCGTGAAGCAGCGGGAGCCCTGAGATGCTTTGGTGGCTGTTTCACGCGTTCGTCGCGGCTCATATCGCCACCGGCGCAGTCGGGCTCGTCATCTTCTGGGTGCCGGTCATCGGCCGCAAGGGCGGGCAGACACATCGCCGCCTCGGTCGCCTGTTCGTGCGTTGCCTCATCGCCACCGGCATCTCCGCCACCGGCATGAGCCTCTGCACGCTCTACGACCCCGCAGGCACCCACCCGCAGCTGACCCTAGATCCGGCCGTGATCCGCGGCCTGTTCGGCTGGATGATGCTCTATCTGTCCGTGCTCACCATCAGCCTCGCCTGGCACGGCCTCGTCACCATCCGCCGCAAGGCCGAGCATCCCGCCCATCGCGCCTGGTTCAGCGTCGGCATCCAATGTGCTGCCATCCTGGTGGCGCTGAACTGCGCGCTGCAGGGCTGGCTTATCGGGCAGCCCTTGATGATGGGCATCGCCATCGTCGGCGTCGCCTCCGGCATCACCAACCTCGCCTTCATCTTCAAGGACCGGCCATCGCGCATGGCCTATCTGAAGGAGCACGTGAAGGCGCTCGTGGGCGCCGGCATCTCGGTCTACACCGCCTTCATGACCTTCGGCCTCGCCAGGCTGTTCCCGTCCCACGCTTTCAACCCGACCCTGTGGGCGGTGCCGATCGTGGTAGGTATCAGCCTGATCGTGTTCCATCACCGCCGCATCGATCGCGGCATCACCTTCCGCCGCCGCGAGCCTAGTGTCCCGCACCAGAAATTCGCAAGGCGAATTC
>CAIQQQ010000187.1 GCA_903873995.1 uncultured Rhodospirillales bacterium | reverse complement strand
GCGCGGCTTGACGAGGTGCTGCCGGCGGGGCTGCGCCGAATCGCCATCGCCTGGGCCGGCCGGCCGACGCACAACAACGACCGCAACCGCTCGCTGACCCTGCAGCAGCTGGCACCGCTCGCCTCCGTGCCGGGGGTTGCGTATGTCTCGTTGCAGAAGGGGCCGAACGCGGCGCAGTCCAAGAGCTGGCCGGGGCCGGCGCCGCTGCTGGATCTCGATGCTGCGATCACGAGCTTTGAGGACAGTGCGGCGATCCTGCAATGCGTGGATCAGCTGGTGTCCGTTGACACGTCCATGGTGCATCTGGCGGGTGCTGTGGGGCGCCGGGCCACGGTGATGCTGCCGTTCGCGCCGGACTGGCGCTGGCTCACCCAGCGTGAGGACACGCCGTGGTATCCGGATGTTCGCCTGTTTCGCCAGCCCCGGCCGAAGGACTGGAGCAGCGTGATCAGCCGTGTGGTGGCGGATCTGCAAGGTTGACGGTGGTCGAGGTCGGGGCGAGCGCGGTTTCCGGTACGATGTCCGGGCCGGGCCACCAGTCGGTGCGGTGCCGGATCGTGTGGTCGATGAAATAGGCGCGGTAGCCGGGCGACACGCTGGGATGGAACAACCCCACAGCCAGTATCGCTGCCTGCGCAGCGCCGATGAGGCAGGCCAGGGCGAGCTTCCAGGATCGGTGGGGCAGGGTCATGTTCTCGGTCCCTCAGAACAGCGCGTTGGCGGATTGATACCACCCGACCATGAGGGCTGATTGCGCCAATCCGAAGGCGCCGGACAGGGCGATCTGGGCTGACGGGGTCTTTGCCTTGCGGGCGATGTCGAACATCGCGAACAGGAAGGCCGGGTTGGTGGCGACGAAGCGCGGCATCGAGTGGATGGCGGTGGAGAGTGGCAGCAGAATGCCGATGGCGAGCAGATAGGCCTCGGTGAAGCGGCGCTGCCAGGCGAGCCACAGGGCTATGGCGAGGCCGAACAGCGACCAGGCGGCGTTGTAGGTCTCGCTGGCGGGCCCATCGATGGCCAGCACACGGCCCCAGTCCCAGGCGTGCAGCGCGTGGGAGAGCTGATAGAGGGGGCCTGTCCAGGTGCGGTCCCACAACAGCTGGACGTGGTTGAACGCCAGCGCGTCACCGATATACCAGTATTGATAGGCCATGAAGAGCGACAGGCCGAGCGGGGCGATGACGAGTGGCAGCAGCGCCTCGCCGAGCAGGGCCGCACGGTCGGCGGACGGGGTGATTGGCCAGGCAGCGATGAGCTCGCGCAGATTGAGCAGCAGGAGCAGCGGCAGCATCACCACGCCGTTGGGCCGTGTGGCGCACATGGCGGCGATGATCACGGCGGCCAGCAGGCGGCGCCTGTCGGCCATGGCGAGCAGCGCTGCCACCATCAGCACATCGAACAGGCTTTCGGTGTGGGGCACCGAGAAGATAAAGCCGAACGGGAACAGCAGCACGAACAGCACCCAAAGGGCCGGGCTGTGCGGCGTGCGGGTGCGGCGCAGCCACTCGGCGCCGAGCATCACGAAGCCCAGGAGCAACGTGTTGGACACGACCAGCCCGGCCAGCTGGGCCGAGGCCCCGAACTGCATCACGAGTCGGATGAGTATCGGGAAGAGCGGAAAGAACGCCCAGTTCGGCACCGGCCCCAGCGGCGTCCAGTCGCCTGACGAGCCATAGCCCTCGGCGCCAAGGCGGACATACCAGACGCAGTCATAGACGCAGGCGGCCTTCACGAAGCCGCCGAACGGGATCGCGATCCAGGCATAGGCGAACAGGCGCACGCACAGGGCGGCGACTGCGAGACAGAGAAGCCGGAGGCGTGAATTCATGGTGGGGGATTAGGGGAGAGCAGCGGGGAATGCAAAGCGGGTGTTGCCTTCGCGACGTCAGTCGGCCTTCAACCGCCTGTTATGCGCGCGCCGCGAACCGTGAAAACCGGAACACTCTAGGATCGACCACCGGCGCGCGCCCCATCACCAGATCGGCCATCAACCGCCCGGCACCCGGCCCGATGCCGAACCCATGCCCGGAGAACCCGGTGGCGAGGAACAGCCCCGGCAGTGCCGCCACATCCGAGATCACCGGAACCGCATCCGGCGTCACATCCATCAGCCCGCCCCAGCTCTGCGCCACCTCCATCGCGGCGAACCCCGGGAACGCCGCCACCGCTACCGTGCGCGCCTGGGCCAGCACGCGCGCCGATGGCTTCGGGTCCAGCACCCGTATCTCTTCAAACGGCGTCACCTCGTCCATCCGCCACTGTCGCCGCGTGCGCCACGCATCGAGGAAGGCGGGCCCCACCCGCAGCCGCAACTCGCGCCAGCCTGACGCAAGCGAGGGCAGGAACGTTCGGAACTGGCGGAAGCTGTCCGGCGTGATGTCGCTGATGCTGCTGTTGCGCTGTGCGATGGTAAAGCCGCCATCGAGGCGTTTGCGGATGGCGAGGCGCCCGCCGCCGACCGTCACCTCCGGCAGACCGGCCAAAGGTTTCGTGCGCAGCACCGAGCCCAGGATATTGAGGCTCGGCAGGTCGATCCCGGCATTGCCCGCGAACAGGCGGGACCACGCGCCGCCGGCCAGCACCACCTGCGATGCCGCGATCCGGCCGCGCTCGGTGATCACGCCCGCAACGCGCCCACCCGCACGGTCGAGCCCGCGCACCGCGCAGCCGGTCAGCACCACCGCCCCCGCGGCCTCGGCGGCCCGCGCGATCGCCTCCGTGGCCTGCGCCGGCTCCGCCCGGCCGTCGCCCGGCGTGTGCAGCGCGCCGACCGGCCGTGCCGCCATGCCCGGCAAAAGATCGGCGAACTCTGCGGGGCGGATCACCCGCGAGCTGATCTGATGCCCGCGCGCCTGCTCCAGCCAGGTCTCTTGCTGTGAAAGCTCTGCTTCGGTCATGCACAGATTGACGATGCCGCAGCGGCGCCAGCCGGTCTCCGCCCCCGTGATCGCGTTCATCTCCGACCACAGGCGCAGGCTTTCCAACCCTAGCGGGATCTCGGCCAGATCGCGGCCCATGATCCGTGTCCAGCCCCAGTTGCGGCTGGATTGCTCGCCGCCGATCCGGCCCTTTTCGCACAGCACCACGCGCACGCCGCGTTGAGACAGGAACAGCGCCGTGCTGGCGCCGATGATGCCGCCGCCGATGATCACGACATCGGCGGAAGCCGGGAGAGGAGGGAGATCGCTCATCTCGCCATCCTGGAGCACCGCAACACGTCTGGCACCCCCCTTTCGCCACGGCGGCCAGCAGGGCATGATGCATGAAAACAAGAACTGTTCCGGAGGACGTCCATGTTCCGCTCCCTCATTGCCGCCACCCTGGCTCTGGCCGCCGGCCTGTCCGCAGCGCAGGCCGCCGATATCCGCGTGGCCTGCTACTCCGATGGCAACGAATGCGAGGCGACCGCCGAGCTCTCCGCGCGCTTCATGAAGGAGAATCCGGACATCAACGTGGTCATCGACAAGATGGCCTACACCGCGATCCTGGAGAGCCTTCCCGTCCAGCTCGCCGGCGGCAACGGGCCGGATGTGGCGCGTGTGACCCTGTTCGGCACCGTCGCCAAATACTTCCTCGACCTCACGCCCTATCTGAAGGACCCCGCCTATTGGGAGACCAATTTCGGCGGCTCGCTGTCCTGGATGCGCAAGGACGCCGCCGACAAGGGCATTTACGGTCTGGCAACCCAGATGACCGTGACCGGCCCGATCGTAAACAAGTCGCTGTTCGATCAGGCCAGTGTCGCGATCCCCGGCCCCAAGGCGACCTGGGATGACTGGGCCGCCGCCGCGCAGAAGGTCGCGAAAGCCACCGGCACGCCGTACGGCATGGCGTGGGACCGTTCCGGCCATCGCTTCGCTGGCCCCGCGATCTCCTACGGCGCCAAATACTTCAACGCCGACGGCTCGCTCGCGGTGGTGGATGACGGGTTCAAGGCGATGGCCACGCGCCTGATCGGCTGGGCCAATGACGGCACCTTCGAAAAGGACGTGTGGGCCAGCGCCGGCGGCGGCAGCTACCGCGACGCGTTCAACGAGTTCGCGAACGGCAAGATCGCCGTCTACCTGTCCGGCAGCTGGCAGGTGACGCGGCTGCAGAAGCAGATCGGCGATGCGTTCGATTGGGTCGTGGCCGGCAACCCCTGCGGTCCGGCCGCGTGCTCGGGCATGCCGGGTGGCGCGGGCTTCGTGGCGTTCAAGGGCACGAAGCATCCCAAGGAGGTGGCGCGCTGGCTCGAATGGCTCGCCTCCGCCCCTGTCTATGCCGAGTGGATGTCCATGACATCCAACATCCCTGGCCATGCCGGTCTGCAGAAGGGTGGTGTGACATATCATCTCACGCCGGCCGGCAATGCGGCGATCAAGGCGTTCTCCGCCAACGCGCCGGCGATCTCACCGGTGGCCTACAAGCTGGTCGGCAGCCCGCTGTCGGGCTCGATCTACACCGCCTCCGCCGAGCGGATCAGCCAGGCGATGAGCGGGCAGATCACAACCGATCAGGCGTTTGCCCGTGTGACGCAGGACCTGGCTGACGCCGCCGCGGCCGCCAGGAAATGACACCGCTCACGACGCTCTTCGGCGTCGTGATGAACCTGCCCGAGCGCCCGATGCGATGGGCGCAGGGCAGGCTGCGCGAGGGGCGGCTGGGCTGGGTGTTCGTGGCCCCCAACCTCGCCGTGTTTGCGTTGTTCTCGTTCCTGCCGGTGGCGATCGACATCTATTACGCGCTCACCGGCGGCACGGCGCTGCTGCCGTCCGAGCGGCCATATGTGGGTGCTGAGAATTTCTCGTCTCTGCTGGTGTGCGACAACTACTTCGATGCCGACAGCTGCCGGCGCGATGTGTTCTGGCACGGTATCTGGAACACCTTGCGCTTCGTGGTGTTTCAGGTCGGGCTGATGCTGTCCTTGAGCCTTGTGACCGCGCTGGTGCTCAATCGCAAGATCATCGGGCGCGGGTTCTTTCGCGCGGCGTTCTTCTATCCGGTGCTGCTGTCGCCTGTTGTGGTCGCATTGATCTGGAAATGGATCCTGCAGCGCGAGGGTGTGCTCAACGCGGGATTCGCCTCGGTCGGTGCGGCGCCGGTGAACTGGCTGCTCGATGCCAACTGGGCGTTCTTCTGGAGCGTGTTCGTCTCGATCTGGGCCCATATGGGGTTCTACACCCTGATTTTGCTGGCCGGGTTGCAGGCCATCCCCGCCGAGGTGCACGAGGCCGCCTCGATGGACGCGACACCGCCGTTTCGCCATTTCCGCAAGATCACGCTGCCGCTGCTGATGCCCAACCTGCTGGTGGTGCTGGTGCTGGGGCTGATCCGGGCGGTGCAGATGTTCGATGAGGTCTATGTGCTGACCGGCGGCGGGCCGGGCACGGCCACAACGTTCATCGTGCAGTATATCTACAAGACCGGCTTTGCCGACCAGGTGCGCCAATACGGCCTGGCGGCGGCGGCCTCGCTGCTGCTGGCGTTTGTGCTGCTGGGGCTGACCCTGGTGCAGCTCAAGGGGATGCGCCGTGGCGCCTAGTGTTCTCACCGCCCAGCGCGGCCGCTACGCATGGGACTGGACCGACTGGGCCGCCCATCTCTATCTGCTGGCGGGCGTGGTGCTGATGTTCGGCCCCATCGCCTGGCTCGGCCTGTCCTCGTTGAAAAGCGAGACCGGCCTCAACCTGTTTCCGCCGACCTTCCTGCCTTACGAGCAGGCCACCGTGGATGCGGGCGAGCGCGGGAAACTGCGGCTGTTCAAGGTGACTGAGGGCGACCACCAGGGCGAGACGCTCGCCGAGCTGCGCCGCATCGGCAGGCAGGCACAGCTCATCGATCCTGCGCACCCCGAAACGATCATCCGCCGGCCTGGTGCGGCGCGCGAGCCGGTGATGCAGGTGCGCGCGGCGGTTGAGAACTATTCCGGCCTGTTCAGTCAGTTCAACTTCCTGCGCTATTTCTGGAACAGCGGCTTCATCACTGTTGTGGCGACGTTGCTGACCTTGCTGGTGAACTCGATGGCCGCTTTCGGCCTCAGCAAATATCGCTTCCAGGGGCGCGAGCCGGTGTTTCTGCTGATGCTGGCCACACTCATGATCCCGCCCACCATCGTGCTGGTGCCGAACTATCTGATCGCCACCGAACTCGGCCTCACCAACTCCCTGTGGGGGGTGATCTGGCCGGCGGTCGCCACCCCCACCGGCGTGTTCCTGCTGCGGCAATACATGCTGACCTTGCCCGACGAACTGATCGAGGCGGCGCGGATGGACAATGCCAGCGAGTGGCGGATCTACTGGCGCATCATCCTGCCGCTCTCGGCCCCGGCGCTCGCGGTGCTGGCGATCTTCTCGGTGATGTGGCGCTGGAACGAGTTTCTGTGGCCGATGGTGGTACTGTCGCGCTCCGAGGTCTACACCCTGCCTCTGGCGCTCAACTCGTTTCAAGGCGAGCTGACGACGCAGTGGAACTATCTGCTGGCCATGACGGTGGTGACGCTCGTGCCGATCACCGTGATCTTCGCCATCCTGCAAAAGCACATCACCCAGGGCATCGCCTCGGCCGGCGTGAAATAGAGGGGCTTATGAGCGGTTCACTGTCACTGCGCCGGGTGCGCAAAAGCTTCGGCGCCGTGGATGTGATCCGCGATGTCAGCTTCGATATCCGCGATGGAGGGTTCACCGTGTTCGTGGGGCCCTCCGGCTGTGGCAAATCCACCTTGCTGCGTATGATCTGTGGGCTGGAGACCGTGTCCGCCGGCGAGATCGCGATCGGCGGGGATGTGGTGAACCACGTGCCGGCGGCTCGGCGCGGGTTGGCCATGGTGTTCCAGTCCTACGCGCTCTATCCGCATATGACGGTGTTTCAGAACATGGCCTTCGGGCTTGAGAACATCGCAACGCCCAAGCCGGAAATCGAGCGGCGCGTGGCCGAGGCGGCGCGGATGCTCAAGCTCGACACCTATCTGCAACGCAAGCCCACGGCTCTGTCCGGCGGGCAGCGTCAGCGGGTGGCGATCGGCCGCGCCATCGTGCGCGAGCCGCGTATCTTCCTGTTCGACGAGCCGCTGTCCAACCTCGACGCCGAATTGCGTGTGGGGATGCGCGCCGAGCTCACCGATCTGCATCGCAGGCTCGGCACCACCATGGTCTATGTGACGCATGACCAGACCGAGGCGATGACGATGGCGGATACCATCGTGGTGCTGCGCGCGGGGCATGTGGAGCAGGTCGGCGCCCCGCTCGAACTCTACAACAACCCCTGCAACCTGTTCGTGGCGGGCTTCATCGGCTCGCCGCGGATGAACTTTCTCGACGGCGTCTCGGTGGGGCAGGGGGCGGTCGAGGTCTCAGGAATCGGCCGGTTCGAGACGCTGGCCACCGAGCTGCCGGCGGGCGGCAGGGCCACCATCGGCATCCGTCCCGAACATATCCGGCTCGACGACACCATAGGCGGGCGCGTCTCCGACGCAGGGGGCAATCGCGTCTCCGACGCGGGGGGCAATCGCGTCTCCGACGCGGGGGGCAATCACGTCTCGGGAACGGTGGCCGGGGTGGAGCAGTTGGGCGGCCTGTCCTATCTGCGTCTGGCGTCCCCAGACGTCACGGTGCAGATCGCCGGCCAGACCGGGCTCGGCTATGGCGATGCGGTGAGCGTGCATCTGCCGCCTGCCGCCATTCACGTGTTTGATGCCGACGGGCTGGCCGTGGGCCGGAGATCTCCATGAAGCCCATCCGTACCGCGCGCCTGCTGGACAAGACCGAACGCGGCGTGATTCTCGACTGCGGCGACGGCATCACCTGCCAGGTCTCGCTGCTGCGCGCCGACCTTGCGCGCGTGGTGTTCCTCCGCCACGGCGCGCTGCTGGCGCCGCGCACCTGGTCGGTGCTGGCGCCTGGCGAAGTGGACGTGCCGTGGCAGGGGCGGGACCGGCTCGACGAGAGTGGCTGGGCGGCCGGCATTCACACGCTGACGCAGGCGGAAGACGCCCTGGTGCTCGCCACCGCCGCGATGCGCGTCACCATCCGGCTCGCGCCGCTGGCGCTGACCTGGGCGCTGCCGGACGGGACGGTGTTCGCGGCTGACCGCCCCTCCCACGCCTACAGTTTTGGCGCGCGCGGGATCGTGCATGCCATGGCGCGCGCGGCCTCCGACCGCTTCCATGGCCTGGGCGACAAGACCGGTCCGGTCGATCTGCACGGACGCCGGCTGCGCGTGGCGATGCGGGATGCGCTTGGCTACAACGCGCAAAGCGGTGATCCGCTTTACAAGCATTGGCCCTTCCTGATCGCGCAATCGGGCCCAGCCGCCTACGGCCTGTTCTACGACAACCTCGCCGAGGCCGCGTTCGATCTCGGCTGCGAGCACGACAATTACTTCGGCCTTTATCGCAGCTATGAGGCGAGCGGCGGCGATCTCGAGTACTACATGATGCCCGGGCCGCGCGTGGTGGACGTCACGCGCGCCTTCCTCTCCCTCACCGGCCGTCCCGCCTTGCCGCCGCGCTGGACGCTCGGCTTCGCCCAGACCGCCATGGCGATCGCCGACAGCGACGACGCCCAGGCGCGCATGGAGGATTTCATCGCGCGCACCCGATCCGAGGCGATCCCGGTCAGCGCCTTTCATTTCGGCTCCGGCTACACCTCGATCG
The DNA here is from genome assembly GCA_903873995.1 of uncultured Rhodospirillales bacterium. Lineage (GTDB taxonomy): Bacteria > Pseudomonadota > Alphaproteobacteria > Acetobacterales > Acetobacteraceae > CAIQQQ01. The sequence goes on along the minus strand of CAIQQQ010000187.1, from coordinate 8,029 downwards.
GGGCGAAGCGCTATGTGTTCACCTGGAACCGGGCGAAATACCCAGACCCGGAAGGGCTGCTGGCGAAGTTCCATGCGGCCGGCATGCATGTGGTGGCCAATCTGAAGCCCTGTCTGCTCGATGACCATCCGCGTTACGCCGAGCCGATGGGGGCCTATGTCAACGATGCCGGAGGCCATCCGGTGCTGAGCCAGTTCTGGGACGGGGAGGGCGCGCATCTCGATTTCACCAATCCGGCCGCCATCGCCTGGTGGCAGGCTGGCGTTGCCCGTGACGTGTTGGGCACCGGCTTTGACACCGCCTGGAACGACAACAACGAATACGGCTTTGCGCAGGATGACGCCCATGCGTCCGGCTTTGGCACGGCGATCCTGTTCAATCTCGCCAAGCCCTTGCAATCCTACCTGATGACCCGCGCCTCGCTGGAGGCCACGATCGCGCATCGGCCGGGCGAGCGGCCCTTCACCGTGACCCGCGCCGGCATGCCCGGTGTGCAGCGTTACGCCCAGAGCTGGACCGGGGACAATGACAGCTCCTGGCACTGCCTCGCCTGGAACATCCGCATGGCGGCGACGATGAGCCTGTCCGGCCTCGGCAACACCGGCCACGACATCGGCGGCTTCTCCGGCCCGGTGCCGGATGCCGAACTGCTGATCCGCTTCACCCAGGCCGGGGTGGTGCATCCGCGGATGATCATGAACTCCTGGAAGCCGGACGGGGTCTATACCTCACCCTGGTTGCATCCCGCAGCGACGCCCGCGATTCGCGAGGCGATCCGGCTCCGCTATCGGCTGATGCCGATGTTGTACAGCCTGATGCACCGCGCCGCTGCGGACGGCACCCCGCCGTTGCTGCCGGTGTTCGCGGCCTTCCCGAACGATCCCGCGGCATTTGCTGACACGCCGGACCTGATGCTCGGCCCACACCTGCTGGCCGCTCCGGTGGTGGAGGACGGCGCGCGGTCCCGTTCGGTCTATCTGCCGGCGGGTCCGGAATGCTGGTTCGAATTCTGGTCCGGTGAGCGTCTGCCAGCCGGTCAGACGGTGATCCTGGCCGCACCGCTGGACCGCCTGCCGCTGGCGGTGGCGTCGGGTGGCATGCTGGCGATGACCGAGGCGCGCTACGACCGCTTGCACGACGAGCCGAGCCGGGTGCTGCAGGTGTTTCCGGGTCCGGGTGAGGGCTCGTCCAGCTGCGAGATCGTGGAGGATGACGGCATCACCCAAGATGGCCCGGTCACGCGGTTGATGGTCGCGATGGAATGGACGGCGGAGACGGTGGAGCTCACGGCCAATGTGGTCGGGGATTATCCGCTTCCGTACGACCGCATCGCCGTGGTTCTGCCATCGGGTGACGGCCGCGCGGTGTTCGTGTCGGGCCTGCTGGAACATCGGACCCATGTCTGAGCCGGACTGGCTGCGGCTCAACCGAGCCAACTGGGACGAGCGGGTGCCGGCGCATCTGGCGCCGGAATCCGATTACGATCTCGCAGCCCTGCGCGCGGGCCATGGCCGGCTGCACGCGATCGAGGATGCCGAGCTGGGCCCGATCGATGGCCTGCGTCTGCTGCACCTGCAATGCCATTTCGGCCGGGACACCCTCGCACTCGCCCAGCGCGGTGCGCAGGTGATTGGGCTCGATTTCTCAGGCCCCGCGATCGCCGAAGCCCGCGCGCTGGCCACCGAATTGGGGATCGATGCGCATTTCGTGCAGGCGAACGTCTATGACGCCCGCGCGGTGCTGGAGGGCACGTTCGACCGCATCTACGTCACCTGGGGCACCACGATCTGGCTGCCGGACATCTGCGCCTGGGCGCAGACCGTGGCAAGCCTGCTGGCCCCCGGCGGCATGTTCTACTTCGCCGACATCCACCCCGCGGCCTTGGTTTTCGATGACGAACATGCACAAGGCGGCATGCCGGGCTGGTTCGCGCCGTATTTCCACCAAGGGGCGCTGGAACTGAACAACACCAGCGACTACGCCAACCCGACCACCGTGCTGGCCAACAGCCGTACGCATGAGTTCATCCATCCGATCGCCGAGACGGTGCAGGCGCTGATCGATTCCGGCCTGCGGATCGAGATGCTGCACGAGCATGATGCGCTGGTGTGGAAGGCGTTCGCCTGCCTGGTGGAGGCGCCGGGCGGGCTGTTCCGGTGGCCGGATCGGCCGTGGCTGCCGCTGGCCTATTCGCTGAAGGCCATACGGCCGTAGGGTGCGATGCCGCCTGGCATTGCAAGCACACAGGGAAGATAAGAATGGAACCGAAATCGGCTCTCATCGTCGGCGCCGGGCCTGGCATTAGCGCGTCTCTGGCACGCCGGCTTGCAGCAGGGGGCACGAAGGTTGCCCTCGCCGCGCGCAACACGGACAAGCTCGCCGCGCTGTGTGCCGAGACCGGCGCAGTGGCATTTGCCTGCGACGCGACCCAGCCGGGCGCGGTCAACGCGCTGTTCGAAGCGGTGACCCAGGCCCACGGCGCGCCTGATCTCGTCGTCTACAACGCCTCCGGCCGGGTGCGCGGACCGATCGCCGAGCTCGATCCCGAGGCCGTCGCCAATGCCATCGCCGTCAGCGCCTATGGCGGCTTCCTCGTGGGCCAGCGCGCCGCCCAGATCATGATCCCGCACCACCGCGGCACCATCCTCTTCACCGGCGCGTCCGCCAGCATCAAAGGCTTCCGCCACTCCGCCGCCTTCGCCATGGGCAAGTTCGCGCTCCGCGGCCTCGCCCAAAGCATGGCCCGCGAACTGCACCCCATGGGCATCCATGTCGCCCATTTCATCATCGACGGCGCCGTCCGCTCCGACACGAGGCCCGTCCCCAACGACAAACCCGACAGCCTGCTCGACCCCGACGCCATCGCCGAAACCTACCTCCAGGTGATGCGCCAACCCCGCAGCGCGTGGAGCCACGAGGTCGAAGTTCGACCATGGGTGGAGAGCTTCTGAGGGGGTAAGGGAGGCCAGGGCAGAGCCCTGGCCTTGCTTCCTTCCCTCAGGCGCTCACCAACCGATTGGTGAACGTTGGCACGAGGTCCACGTTCGCCTTCTCGATGGCGGGATCGAATCCGGCCAGCATGCGTTTGACGGTTTCGGCCTGTTCCATGGTGATGGTGCCGTTGTGGTTGAACGCCTCGCGGTTGCGGGTGAAGGCGCTTTCGCACACGTCCGAACCGAGGAAGCACATGCCTTTCTGCAGCGCGCCGATGGCCTGGCCGGGGTTGGCGGTGCGCAGGAACGTCACCGCCTCCACGATGGCGGCGGCGGCCATGCGGCAGCTGGGCTCGTTCTTTGCAAGCCAGTCGGACTGGGCGTAGAGCGAGCCGGAGGCGTAGGGGCCGCCGAAGATCGCGTTGCTGCCGGCGGTGTCACGCGCGTCGGCGAGAACGACGATTTCGCCTTTGTTTTCAAGGTCGGCGATGATCGGGTCGAACAGCGACAGCGCGTCGATCTGCTTGCTTTGGAACGCGGCAATGGCAGTCTGAGTGGTGCCAACGCCGATCGCGGCCGCGTCCGTGCGCTTGAGGCCGGCCTTGACCATCAGCTGCATGGCGAAGAGATGGGTGGCCGAGCCGGGGGCGGAGACGCCGATCTTGCGGCCCTTGAGGTCGGCGGCCGTCTTGATTTCGCCTGCCAGGTCCTTGCGGATGCCAAGGGCGAGGCCGGAGTTCTGCGCCTGCAGCACGAAGGCGGTGAGCTTGCCGCCTTTGGCCGCGATCTGGATGGTGTGTTCGTAAAAGCCGCAGGAGATGTCGGACGATCCGCCGAGCACCGCCTGCATGGCGAGCGCGCCGCCGGGGAACATGGCGACCTCCGGATCGAGGCCGTGCTTGGCGAAGAGGTCCATGCCGATCGCTGCGAAGAACGGCATGTAGCCGTAGAGCGCCACGCCGCCGCCGGCAAAGCGCACCTTGGTGCGGGTCTGGGCGAGCGCGGGGGCGGCCAGCAGGGCAGGTGTGGCGGCCAGCAGGGTGCGACGTGTCAGCATGGATCTCTCCTCAAATGGCTCCATTCTTGGGCCGCGCCGGCCTGGATGGATTGTGGTAACGCTACGACGAATGTGGCCGATACAAAACCCACATCACGAATCCCGCGGCACATCCGCCCGCGGCTGCCACACCAGCAGCCGCGTCTCGGCCAAGGTCACCACCAGATCCAGCACCAGGGCGCAGGCCGTCAGCACCGCGATGCCGGCGAACACCGCGTCCACATCGAACACCCCCTGGGCCTGCAGGATCAGGTAGCCAACGCCAGCCGCCGAGCCGAGATATTCGGCGATCACGGCGCCCACGAAGGCCATGCCGACCGAGACATGCAGGCTCGAGAACACCCAGGCCATCGCGGCCGGCAGATACACATGCCGCAGCAACTGCCGCCGGGAGGCCCCCAGCATGCGCGCCCCGTTCAGCACCACCGGTGACACCTCGCGCACGCCCTGCAGCACGTTGAAGAACACGATAAAGAACACCAAGGTGAACCCCAGCGCGATCTTGCTGCCCATGCCGAGGCCGAACCACAAGGCGAAGATCGGCGCCAGGATCACGCGCGGCATGGCGTTGGCCGCCTTGATGAACGGATCGAGCACGGCGAGCGTGCGCGGGCTCAGCCCGAGCCACAGCCCGGTCAGCACGCCGCCGATGGTGCCGGAGGCAAAGGCCAGCAGGGTCTCGGTGAGGGTGATGGCCAGATGCGGCCAGATCTCGCCGGTGCGGAACCACTCCACGATCTGGGCCGCGATCGCCTCGGGCCGGCCGAAGAACAGCGGCGGCAGCACGCCGGTGCGCGAGCCTGCGAACCACAGGCCGAGCAGGACCACAGCCAAGGCGAGACGATAGACATGCGTCATGCGGTGACGCCCCGGCGATAGGTCTTCAGCACCTCATCGCGCAGCACATCCCAGATGCGGACGTGGGCGGACTGGAACTCTGGCGTGTGGCGGATTTCAGCAACATCGCGTGGGCGCGGCAGGTTGATGGTGAACTCCGCAATCGGCGTCGTGGCGGGCCCGGCGGAGAGCACCACCACCAGGTCGGATAGGCTGATCGCCTCCTCCAGATCATGGGTGATGAACAGCACCGTCTTGCGCGCGCTGCCGTCTCCCTGCCACAGCGACAGCAGCTCGTTCTCCATCATCAGCCGCGTTTGCACATCCAGCGCCGAGAACGGCTCGTCCATCAGCAGGATCGGCGGATCGAGGATCAACGTCTGCGCCAGCTGGGCGCGCTTGCGCATGCCGCCGCTCATCTGATGCGGGTATTTGTGCCCGGCGCCGTGCAATCCGACCCGGTCGAGCCAGGCCTCGGCCTGCGCCCGCGCCTCGGCTTTGGAAACGCCCGCGAAGATCGGGCCGGCGGCCACGTTGTCGCGCGCGTTGCGCCACGGCATCAGGCTCTCGCCCTGAAACAGATAGCCGCATTGGCGGTTCACCCCCGCCACCTTGCGGCCCAGGCTGCGCACCTCGCCGTCACTCGCCGCCAGCAGGCCGGCGGCCAGATTTAGCAATGTGGACTTCCCGCAGCCGGTCGGCCCCACCACGGAGACGAACTCGCCCGGCGCCACCGCAAGGCTCGCACCGCCCAGCACCGTGGCGGCGCCGAAGCGCACCACCGCGCGGTCGAACTCCAAAGCTGCCATCGTTATCCCCCCGACCGCTGTATAGGGGCGGCTAAAGTGTGTTCGCAACGAAGCCGGTGATGGCGGCGCGCAGCCCCTCCGGCACATCGCCGCGCAGCGAATGGCTGGCGTTGTCGAACAGGTGGTAGCGTGAGCCGGGAATCAGCGCATGGATCTCCTCTGAGAAGCGCGGCGGGCAGATCCAGTCATGCGCCCCCGCCAGGATCAAGGTGGGCGCCGTGATGTGCTGCAACTCAGGGCGCAGATCGTATGTCCGCAGAAACCCGTCCGGCCCGAAGGCGCGGTTGATCGGCTCCGGCGAGAGAATGCCGCGTCCGCGCACCGCCTGGGCCGCCAGTGGATCGTGGCGCACCGAATACAGCGGCGCCATCACCTCGTAGAAATGTCGCATGTCCGCGTCGCTGGCGAATGCGCCGGCCCACAACATGGCGCACGCATCGCGCTGCGCCGGCGTCCCGTGGCTGGCGATAAAGTCCTGCGCCGCCGGGATAAAGCCGTGATGGGACGCCGTGACGCACAGGATCAGCTGGCTGACAGCCGCCGGATAGCGCGCCGCGTGCGCCATCGCCACCATGCCGCCATAGGAGGTGCCGAGCGAGACGATCGGGCCGATGCCGAGATGGCGGCGCAAGGCCTCCATGTCCTCGACGTTCTCATCGAGCGTGTAGAGGGAGGGATCGCCCTTGTCGGATCGTCCCTGCCCGCGATGGTCGAAATAGACCAGCTGCATGCTGTCCGTGAGACCGTCAAACCCGGGCTTGAAGCCGGAATGGTCCCCGCCCGGGCCGCCATGGATGACAAACGCCACCGGGCGTTCGACCATCGCATTGCCCTGCGGCACGAGGCCCGCGCCGTTGACGTCGAAATAGATCCTGGTGCCGCGAATGGCTGCGAACATGACATTCTCCTGCGCCGGTTCGGCCAGCGGATCATCATCGCGCCGAAACGCGGCGGCAAGAGGGGCTTTCGGGCGCCGATCGATCGTCTTAGGAATGCCCGCGAAGCCGGGGGAGGACATCATGCTGAAACAATCACACCGCAGCCCCCTGTCGTTATGGGTCATGCCATCATGGCGCAGGTACATGTCCGCACCGGACGCCAGATAGGGGTCGCCTCATGGATTTTTCCCTCACCGAAGACCAGCGCGCCTTCCAGGAGACCGCCCGGCAATTCGCCCAAGACCGGCTGGCCCCGAACGCCGGGCGCTGGGACGAGGAGCGGCACTTCCCGGCCGAGGAGCTGCGCGAGGCCTGCGCCCTCGGCTTCGGCGGCATCTATGTGCCGGAGGCACATGGCGGCTCAGGCCTGTCGCGACTCGACGCGGCATTGGTCTTCGAGGAGCTGGCGGCGGCCTGTCCCTCCACCACCGCGTTCCTGACCATCCACAACATGGTCGCCGGCATGTTCTCCCGTTTCGCCGATGCCGAGCAGCGCGAACGCTTCCTGCCGCGCGTGCTCTCCGGTGAGCATTTCGTCTCCTACTGCCTGACCGAGCCGGGCTCGGGCTCGGATGCCGCCGCCCTCAAGACCCGCGCCGAGCCCGCCGGCAACGCGCAGTATCGCGTCAACGGATCGAAGGCCTTCATCTCCGGCGGCGGCGTGGCCGATCTTTACGTGACGATGATGCGCACCGGCGAGGACGGCCCGCGCGGCATCTCCTGTGTGGTGGTGGAGCGCGAGACGCCTGGCCTCACCTTCGGTCGGCCGGAGCACAAGATGGGCTGGAACAGCAAGCCGACCGCGACGGTGAATTTCCAGGACTGCCTGGTGCCCGTGTCCAACCGGCTCGGCGCCGAGGGCGAGGGGTTCCGCTTCGCCATGGCCGGGCTCGATGGCGGGCGGATCAACATCGCCGCCTGCTCGCTCGGCGGCGCCCGCGCGTGCCTCGACGCGGCGCTGGCCTACGCGAAGGAGCGCCGGGCGTTCGGGCGCACTCTGTCCGAGTTCCAGGCGCTGCAGTTCAAGCTCGCCGACATGGCCACCGAGCTGGAGGCCGCACGGCTCATGGTGCACCGCGCCGCGGTGGCGCTCGACCAAGGCGAGGCGGACGCCACGATGCGCTGCGCCATGGCGAAGCGCTACGCCACCGATGTCTGCTTTCGCATCTGCGACGAGGCGCTGCAGCTGCATGGCGGCTACGGCTACATCCATGAATACGGGATCGAGCGCTACCTCCGCGATCTGCGGGTGCATCGCATCCTTGAGGGAACCAACGAGATCATGCGCGTGATCATCGCGCGCAAACTGCTGGAGGCAGCATGAGCCGTATCGCATTCCTGGGCCTGGGCAACATGGGCCTGCCGATGGCCATAAATCTCGTCGGCGCCGGCCATGAGGTCACGGGGTTCGACCTTTCGGAGACAGCGCTGTCGTCGTTTGCCGCGCACGGCAAG
>CAIQQQ010000186.1 GCA_903873995.1 uncultured Rhodospirillales bacterium | reverse complement strand
GGCGCGCCGAGTCCCAATGCGCGCTGACGGGGTAGCGACAGGACCATGTGCAGGAACTGTTCTGCCAGCAGTTCGGCGCGCTCGGGCGCCAGCCCCTGGCTCTCGGGCGCCGCACGGAACAGTCGGGAAATCAGGGTCAGCGCCTCCCGGCTACCGCCTTCGGCAAGGACGGCGTGCGCCAGGTCCGGAAAGCGGGCGGCCTCGGACACGATCATGCGATACAGCGCCAGCGCCTCGGGCGCGAGGCCGCCCGCCAGGATGAGACGTGAGAGCCACACCAGTTGTTCACGGAGTGTCTGCCCATGAATCAGCGGCACGCCGGTCGGTGGGCGCAACGATTCGACGATTTCGTGCACGACCGCTGCAAACAGCGCCGCCTTGTCCGGAAAGCGGTGGTAGAAAGTGCGTTTGGAAATCTGGCAGGCCTGCACCACCGCTTCGATGCTGGTCGCTCCGTAACCCTGTGACAGGAACAGGGATCTCGCCTGGGCGATGATCCTGCCAGCCAATTCCTCAGACTCCGCGCGCGACGGCCGGCCGCCACGGCGCGGCACTGGGGCGAGTGCCAGCATCAATATCCGGGCGGCGGGACACCAACGCCGGGTGGCGGCATGCCAGCTCCGGGCGCGTCATAGGCCTCAGGCGCACTGCCGGCGGGCGGGACCGGATAGTAGTACACGGCGCGCGGCGCATAGTAGGCGGGCGGCGCCGGGTAATAGGCGTGACGCGGGTGGTAGTAAGGCGGCGCTGCCTGGTAGTACACCGGCGGATTCGCGTAGTAAGCAGGCTGGGCGTATACCACCGGTGCGGATGCATTGGCTGCGATCGCCAGCGGCAGCGTCGCAACGGCGATGGCGGTGCCGACCACGGCCGCCGCCAGTCCGAAAAAGGGACCCCCGCCACGATGGAATTCGTGCGCAGAGGCCGTTGAAACGGGCGCCAGCACGATGGCGACCGTGGTCAGGGAGGCAATCAGCAGGGTTCTGGCTTTCATGGTGAGGCCCTCGGAGTTGGGTAAGGACACGGCACGTTCGGCAGTGGGTACAGCGTACGCCTGCCTATTTAGAAACGCAACGGTAGCGTAGCGTTATTTGGCGCGTGCCGCCGCCCGGAGTGGATCGTTGGGTTCGGGCTGGTCAGCGCCGGCACGCGCTGACGGAGCGTCGGGCATTCCAAGCCATGCCATGCCGAACAGAGCCGGCAAGGTCCACGCGGAACCGTGTCCCACGCATTGATCGCCGGCGGACTGTGTGCTCCACTCGGAGTCGTGGCCCGCCTACCCGACCCTGCCGATTCCCCGCCTACACTGCGCGTCGCCCTGCCGCCGCTGGTGCTGGCCTGCCTCGCCGCGACCTGGCTGATCTGGGGTTCGACCTACCTCGCCATCCGGTACGCCCTGTTGAGCTTCCCTCCATTCGTGCAAATGGGTTCACGCTTTGTAGTCGCCGGTACGCTGCTATTGGCCTGGTCGCGCTGGCGCGGCGCGGCGCAGCCGAACGCACGCGAATGGCTTCACGCCGCCGTTGTCGGAAGCCTGATGCTGGGCGGCGGGATGGGATTCACCGCCTATGCCGAACAGACGGTCAGTTCGGGGCTGACTGTGGCCTTCGTCGCCATTGTTCCCGTGTTGATGGCCTTGTTGTCGATGATCTG
>CAIQQQ010000185.1 GCA_903873995.1 uncultured Rhodospirillales bacterium | reverse complement strand
TCGCCAGCGACCGCGTGCCGGCTGGCCCGGCCCAGATCTGTCACGGCGCGGATGGCAAGCAAATCAAGGTGGTGAAGGGCAAGGACGGGCAGGTTACGATGATCGCGGACCCGCCGCCCATTCGCGAGGTAACGTTTTCGGGCGGCGGCGGCAAGGGCGCGGCGTTGCCGGGGGCGGTGAGGGCGCTGGCGGAGAGCGGGGTGCTCAAGCAGGTCCGCGAGCTGCATGGCGCTTCGATCGGCTCGATGACGGCGGCGATGATCGCGGCCGGCGTGACGCCCGAGGATTTCGAGGCGTTGAGCGCCCAGGACTTCAACAAGGTGATCGGTGCCGATGCGAAGCACCGGTTGGTGCCGCTGATCGACGAGGACAAATCACGGGCGCTGCAGACGGGCCATGACGGCAAGGCGCTGGAGAAGATCGTTGCCGGTGGCATGACCTCGGCAATGGGCAAGCGGATCGATGCGGCGCTGGCGCATCCCGACAAGCTCGATCCCGGCTCCGTTCGCACGTTGCAGGACGTGAAGGTGATCCTGGCCGGCGGCGATGGCCCGACCTTTGGGCAGTTGCGCCGGCTGTCCAAGATCATTCCGGACATCAAGGAGGTGGTGATCACCGGGACGCTGATCGCTGCGTCCGGCAAGCCGCAGAAGGGCCAGGTGGCCGGGCCGATCAAGGAGCAGAAGCCCGAGGTTTATGTGTTCAGCGCGGACACCGAGCCGGACATGCCGGTGGCGCTTGCGGTTCATGCCTCCGCCGCCTTGCCGCCGGTGTTCAAGCCGGTGGAGCTCAAGCTCAAGGACGGCACCGTTGCGCGGTTCGAGGATGGCGGCGTTCTCAACAACGCGCCGTCCAGCGACACGCTCGGCAGCGATCGGGACGTGGACGCGGTGCCGGAGGCTGGCAAGATGACCTTCGTGTTCGAGGAGAAGGCCACCAACGATTCTGGCGCCCATGGCTCGGTGCCGTTTCCCTCGAAGAACGCGTTCAACGATGCGGTCGCGAAGGCACCCAATACGGCCGCGGACTACGCCAAGGCCCGCACCCTGGCCGAGCGGCCGGAGGACGTCGTGGTCGTGCCGCTGACCTTCAAGACGAAACAAGGCAGGACCAAGGACTTCTCCGGCATGGCGGCCGGCACGGTCAACTTCAACATGAACCCCGAGGATCGCCAGCGGCTGCAGCAGAACACCGAGGCGGCGACCCAGTCCTTCATCAAGGGGCGGCAGCAGCCGGTGGCGCAGAGCTTCGCGAGCACCGCGCAGATGCTGTGCACCATACCGCGCAGCCAGCTGGCCGACCTTGCGGGCGATCCGCAGTTCGATCCCGATGCCAAGGAGATCCTGACGTTTCGTGACGCGGTGACGAAGCAGGTGGCGGCATTGGAGGCGCTGGTGGCGGGCGGCGCCGCGCCGGGCGATGCGAAGCCCACGGCGCTGCTGAAGGGGATCAACGATCTCGCGGCCGGTGACCAGGATCGGCTGGCCTTTGTCGGCCGGGCGCTGAACAGGAGCGGCAAGCTGGATCATTTTCTGGCCGCGGTGCGTGACAGGGATGGCGCGGCGGCCCTACCTCTCGATGCGCTGGAGGCCGGGCTTGCCGTCAACGACGTTGTGCTGGCGCGCGAGATCGCGAAGACGATTCTCGACAAGACCGTCTATCCGAAGCTGATTGACATCGGCGGCGCTGGATCGGCCGGCGACACGTTGAAGGCACTGGAGTTGCAGCTGCGTGCCGCCCGTTCGCGGCGGGATGTCGAGTCGGCTCTGGTCGATGCGATCGATTATTTTGGCGATGACCGCGTGATGACGGTGCTGGGCAATGCGATGGAGGCGGCCAAGGATGCGGCGAAGCATTCGCTTGACGTCAAGGATCGCGCGGCGGGGACGGCCGGCGAGGTGGCGCGCGCGATCAACGAGGATGGTGTGGCCTTGACCCTGGCGAAGGGCGTTCTGTCCATGGTGCTGAAGGCGGCAGCCGGGCCGGTGCCTGAGGCGATCGAGAAGCTCAAGGCTGCAAAGGAGGCGGCGAACGCCAAGATCGCATTCGCCAACGCGTTGCGCGCCTATCTGCCGCAGCTGCGATAACCCCATCGGAGATGACCATGGCGACCCTTGCACGCACACATGCCCTGATCGACGAGCTCGCCCGCACGATCGGGCTTGCCGACCTGCCGCCGGAGCCGGAGGGGGGGTGGCATCTGTCGATCGGGGAGTCTGACGACGTCTATCTCTATGGCGGCGGGGAGGACGACGAGTTGATCGTGGTGATGCCGATCGCCCCGCTGCCGAGCCACCCGCGCTTTGCCACGGTGCAGTATCTATTGCGCGCCAATCTGTTCGATTCGGATTCGAGCCCGTTTCAGATCGCAACCGATGAGAGCGCGATGGTGGTGCAGTGGGGGCGGCTCGACATCGTCGATCTGACCGGAACGATGCTGGCCAAGATCATCGACAATCTGGCTGTGCGCGCGGACGAGATCCGCACGCATCTTGAGGATGGACCGGCCTGATTACGCGCGTCTCACGGGCCGACGAAGCTAGGCGGGTCTCACGGCGCGGTGAAGCTTGGCGGGTCTCACGACCCGGTTAAGCTTGGCGGGTCTCACGACCCGACCGCGTCGCTTAGGCATTTCTTGGTGAAGCTCGTCTTGGCCGCGCCGTAGAGCTTCTTGTCGGCCGCGGCGGTGTCGCAGGCCGTTGTCGCGTCCGTTGTACATTTCTTCATGAAGCTGGTCTTGGCGGCGCCGGCCAGCTTCTTGTCGGTGGCCGTCGTGGTGCAGGAAGCGCCGTCGGCGAAGGCGGGGGCGGCGCACAGCGTGATCATGGCGGCGAGCAGGAACGATTTCATAACGAACTCCTTGCATTGCGTAACCAACCTATCCGGCAATCGCGTGCCAAGCCAGAGCGGTTGCGCGCCCGCGCCGTTCGCCGCAGGCTCAAATTCTGGCCAGGAGGTTTGGAATGCGCATCGATGTGAGCGGCAGGCGTGTGGTGGTGGCGGGCGGCAGCAGGGGCATCGGGCGATCGATCGCGCTCGCCTTTGCCGGGGCGGGGGCCAGCGTGTCTGTCTGCGCGCGTGGGCTCGAGGGTCTGCGCCAGGTTGAGGCGGAGATGGCCGCCTTTGGCAATCCCACGCATTCCGCACCGTGTGACCTCGCCGACCCAGCGGCGATCGCGGCCTATATTTCGGCGGCCGCCGCAGCACTTGGTGGCATCGACGTGCTGGTGAACAATGCCAGCGGGTATGGCATGGCCGATGACGAGGCGAGCTGGGGGATGAGCCTTGCGGTCGATGTGATGGCGACGGTTCGCGCGAGCCAGGCGGCCGAGCCGTTTCTGGTGGCGGGCACCGGTTCCTCCATCATCAACATCTCGTCTGGCTCCGGTCTCAATCCGTCCGTCCGCAACCCGGCCTATGGGGCGGCGAAGGCCGCGGTGATTCATTACACACGCACCCAGGCGGCGGCACTCATCAAGCGCGGCGTGCGGGTGAACTGTGTGGCGCCGGGCTCGATCGAGTTTCCTGGCGGGCTGTGGGAGCAGCGCAAGGCGGACGCGCCGGAGCTTTACAACGCGACCCTGGCGAGCTGCCCGTCCGGCCGCATGGGCACGCCTGAGGAGGTGGCGCAGGTGGTGATGTTCCTGGCCTCGCCGCTGGCGTCCTGGATCACCGCGCAGATCATCGGCGTGAATGGCGGGCAGGGGTTGGTTCGTTAACCCCCTCTAGCCAGGCGGCCCGATCTGGCCTTACCCTTGGCGCATATCTGGCAGGGAGATGGCGCATGGGTAAGGCAATCTGGTGGTCTCGCGTGGCATTGGCGGCCGCCGCGTTGGTGGCGGTGGAGATGCCGGCGCAGGCACAGAAATCCGCCGACACACTGCGGATTGTGTGGTGGGATCAGATCGTCAACGTCAATCCCTACTACAACCAGCTCCGTGCCGGCCTGGTTGTGGCGCATCAGGCGTTCGACGGGCTGGTCTATCGCGATCCGGTGGCGTTCGAGATCAAGCCGGCGCTGGCGACGTCGTGGAGCTTTCCCGATCCAAAAACCATCGTCTTTGAGCTGCGCCAGGGCGTGACGTTCCACGACGGCAGCTCGTTTTCGGCCGATGACGTGGTCTACACGGTGAACTCGATCCTGACGGACAAGCAGGTGTCGGTCCCCAGCAACTATGCCTGGATGGACCATGCCGAGAAGCTGGGTGACTTCAAGGTGGCGATCCACCTGAAAAAGATCACGCCGGCCGCCATGCAGTTCATCGCCATGGTGCTGCCGATCCTGCCCAAGGCCTATCGCGAGCGCGTCGGCAGCGATGCCTATGACAAGCTGCCGGTCGGCGCCGGCCCCTACAAGATCACCCGCGTCGATGGCGTGAACCTGATCGAAATGGAACGCTATGATGGCTACTACAAGGACGGCCCGAAGGGCCGCCCCGCGATCCGCAAACTGGTGATCCATGAGGTGGTGGACGCGACCACGGCGCAGAACGAGATGGTCGGCGGCAAGGCCGATTGGACCTGGAACGTCATTCCCGACAACGTGCCCAAGCTCGCGGCGCTGCCCTTTCTGAAGGCCGAGGGAGCGGAGACCATGCGCGTCAACTCTCTCAACCTTGACGCGGCCGGCCGGACCGATCCAAACGGGCCGTTAACAAAGCAGAAGGTGCGCCAGGCCGTCATTTACGCGATCGACCGGGAATCGATCGCCAAGAACCTCATGCAAGGCGGCTCGCGCGTGCCGCCGGGCCCGTGCTTCCCGAGCCAGTTCGGCTGCGACAACGATGCCGCTGTCCGGTATCCGTACGATCCGGCCAAGGCCAAGGCGTTGCTCGCCGAAGCGGGCTATCCGAACGGCTTTGACACCGAGATCGTGTCCTACGTCCTGCCCCAGTTCGAAGGTGCCGTGCAGAACTACCTCAAGGCCGTCGGGATCAACGCCAGGATCACCCATCTGCAGGTGCAGGCGCAGATTCAACGCTCGCAGGAAGGCAAAAATCCCATCGATTTCGGCAATTGGGGCAGCTACTCGATCAACGACGTATCGTCGTTTCTGCCGCAATATTACGCACCCGCGGCGTCCGGCGGGTTTACCGCCAACGATTTCGCCCATGACGCCGAATTGAGCGCCCTCGTTGTCGCCGGCGGTGCCACGACCGACGAGGCCGAGCGAAAGAAGGCCTACTCGGCCGCGATCCACAAGATCACAGAACAAGCCTACTTCGTGCCGATGTTCACCGGCGTCGCCTTCTATGCCTATCGTAAGGAACTCAACTTCAAACCCTGGGCCGACGAGATTCCACGCTACTATCTGTCCTCCTGGAATTGAGTTTGCGCTGGTTTGAGGGGGAGTAAGCAAGAAAGGCCAGGGCTCTGCCCTGGACCCGCAAAGGGCAAAGCCCTTTGAACCCATTCCATTAAAGTCCTGAAGAGAAGGGGGCCTACCCGACGGTTATCAGAACCGTCGGGTAGGC
>CAIQQQ010000184.1 GCA_903873995.1 uncultured Rhodospirillales bacterium | reverse complement strand
TGACATCGCCCTTGCGGCGCATCTGAAAGGTGATCAGCTCGCCGGACGGGACGGGAAGTGCTCGGGGATCGGCGAACGCAGGCTGTGCTGCGACGCCGGTCAATGACAGGGAGGCGGCGCCGGCGATGGCGGTGCGGCGGCCGATCGGGGTTGGTGTCATACGGCAATGCCCGGACTGCGGTGGATCATCGTTGCTCTCCGGCATCGCTTGGATTTGGCCCCGGTGCCGGGTGGCACAAGTGCCCTGGCGCGTGGCATTGTGCCAGCGGGGATTCGTGAAAGGTTATCCATCGCTTTGCGCCAGCTTCTGCTTATGCGCCACGCCAAATCTCTCTGGGACGATCCGAAGCTGTCCGATCATGCCCGCCCGCTGAACGGGCGCGGGCGTGACGCGGCGCGGGCGATGGGCGCGTCGCTGCGCGGCCTGGGCCTGGCACCCGACATCGTGCTCGTTTCCAGCGCGCGCCGCACCCTGCAGACGCTGGAGGCGCTGGGGCCCTGGGCAGAGACGCCGCTGATCGAACCGATGGACGCGCTGTATCTGGCAAGCCCGCAGGCGTTGCTGGATGTGCTGCACGGCGTGACCGAGACGGCGCGCAGCGTGCTGCTGCTGGGGCACAATCCGGGGCTGCACGAGCTGGCGATGATCCTCGTGGGCGCACAGGCGTTCGCGCGGCCGGGGTCCAGCATCGCGCAGACGGATCGGGAGATGCTGACGCGCCTTGCGGAGGGATATCCCACCGGCGCGCTGTGCGAATTCAGTGTGGCTGGGCTCTGGGGCCAGTTGGGCGAGGGCGGCGGTCGTCTGCTGCGCTTCATGACCCCGCGTGATCTGCCGGACAGCGATGACTGAGGCTCTTTTGACCGAGGCTCCTTTGACCGAGGCTCCTTTGACCGAAGCTCCCTCGATTGATGCTCGGGGCAACCTGACCCTCGAGCTCACGCTGGCACCCGAGGATCTGCCTTTGCTGCTGCGCCATCCGGATTGCCGAGCCGCGTCGCGCAGGCGTCCGGTTTCATGCAGCGTGATCTGGCACGACACGCCCGACGGGCTTCTCGAACAGTCCGGCCGGGCGCTGGCGCAGCTCAACCCTGGTGGGGCGTGGCAGGTCACGCGGCTGGTGCCTTTGCCCGGCGAGATCGCGCCGCCGGGGGCTCCCGCCATCGTGCTGGCCGAAGATGACGGACGTGCGACGCTGGAGGCACCGATGCGCGAGGCCTGCCAGCCGGTGGCTGCGTTTGATGGTCGTGAACGGCGCCTGAGTCCGCCCGATGCGGACGTGACGATCCGGGTGCTGGAAGGGCAGTTGCGCGCTGTGACGGCGACGGCGCTGGTCTGCCGGGTGATCCTTTCCGGACCCGGCTGCGTTGGTGTGGCTGCGGCGCTCGCTGGCCAGATGCGGCTCGCAGCGCCAGCCACGGGCCTTGCCGCTGAGGCCCTGGCACTCGCCCATCGTGTGACGGGGCGACGGCCGCTTGGGGCGCCGCTGTTGGATGAGGGGCTGGATGTCGACCGGGGCTTTGCGGTGGTGGTCGCCCATCTCGCTGGCGTGATCCTGCATTATGCCCCGCATGCGCAACAGGATGGCGGGCCGGAGCCGGTGCACCAGATGCGCGTGGCACTGCGCCGGCTGCGCTCGGCGATCTCGCTGTTCCGCCGCGCCATCGCCTGCCCGGAGCTGGATGCTGTCACCCTTCAACTCAAGGCGCTTGGCGAGGTGCTCGGCCCGCCGCGTGACTGGGATGTGTTCACCGGCGGCACTGGACGGAAGGTGGGTCTCGCCTTTCCTGAAGATCCCGCCGTGACACTGCTTCTGGCGGCCGCCGAACGCCGCCGCCTTGCGGGATACGCAGCCCTGCGCGCCCATCTGGACAGCGCGGCGTTTCGCCAGATCGGGATCGCCTTGGCGGGCCTGGCGTTGGAGCGGCCTTGGCGGCATGTGCTGCCGGAGGATGCGGAGGAGGCGCAGCGCGTGGCCGAGCTGCGGCACAGCGAGCTGCGCGCCTATGCCGCACGCGCGCTGCGGCGGCGGTTCGCGCGCGTTGTGGCACCCGGGGCGGATCTGCAGGGCATGGCGTTGCCGGCGCTGCACGACATCCGGCTGCAGGCCAAGCGCCTGCGCTACGCGGCGGAGTTCTTCTCGCCGTTGTTTCCGGGCCGGCAGACGAGGCGGTTCTTGCGCCGCATGGGCGCGCTGCAGGAGCGGCTTGGGTTGATCAATGACGGCGTGGTGGCGCAGGCGCTGATGGCCGAGCTGCCGGGGCGTGGACCAGGGCGGGCCTATGCCGCCGGTGTCGTGCGTGGCTTCGTGGCGGCGCGGACCGGTGGCGGGCTGCGCAAACTGGATCGCACCTGGCAACGGTTTCTGCGGGCCGAGCCGTTCTGGGACTAGGCCTGTGTGCGAGGCGTTGTGTGATTATTGGGCGTCGGATCGTTTCAGGGGCGTTGCTGGATGGGTGCATTGTCTCTCGTTGTGAGATGCACTGACACTCATCGCGAGCCGCAACAAGAAACGTACACCGGGACGTGATTTCCAGGGCAATGGAGCGTTGCGCACAGGCTTGCGGCGCGCTAGGCGTCTTGCGGGATGCCCGTTAAGGAGCCTTTCGTGTCGATCAGGTCACCTCGTCGGATCTTCAGTGGCTCGGCCCCCGCGCGAAACAGCGCAGGTGGCATTCATCGTACGTTGGCGGCTGGCCTTGTCGGCGCTGTGGCCGGCGCGTTCCTGGTGCTGCTTGCGGCCCCTTCCGATCTGTTCGGCCGCGTGCCTGCTCCGTCTGGCGTCCTTGCCGCCGATCCGGCGCAGGTTGCCGTGGTCGATGGGGACACGCTGCGCCTGGATCAGACCGTTGTCCGGCTGCAGGGCGTGGCGGCACCGCCGCGCGGGCGAAGCTGCCGCAGGATCGACGGCACGAGCTTTGACTGTGGCGCCGCCGCTGCAGCCGCGCTGGCCGATATGGTCCGCGGCCAGCGCGTGACCTGCCGGATCGCAGCACGGGATCCGAACGGCGTGGCGGAGGCTCTGTGCGGCGCCAACGGCACCGATCTTAACCGTCTGCTGGTGATGAGCGGGTATGCCCACGCAAAGGTCGACGCTCCGGTGTTCGGCCTTGAGGAAGCACAGGCCCGGGCCGGGGTGCGTGGGCTCTGGCGACTGGGTGTCACGTTCTGACGTCCGTCATGTCTCGTTGACGGGACAGGCGTGCTGACTGCATGACATTGCTGCGATTGCGAAGGTTGCACGTCCATCACGAGCACCGTAGCCTCCGGCGAGCAAAGGGGATGTCACATGAACGACCAGAGCAACGGCGGCACCGGCAACGGTACCGGTACCATCACGATTACGCTGGACGGCACCAACCGCTCCTCGACCACGAAGCTGATCAGCGGGACGATGGGCCCGCAGGTGGCCGATATCCGCAAGCTGTATGCCGATCTGGGCATTTTCACCTATGATCCGGGCTATGGCGACACGGCGGCCTGCGACAGCAAGATCACCTATATCGACGGCGATCTCGGCATTCTCCTGCATCGCGGCTATCCGATCGAGCAGCTGGCCGAGAAGTCCACGTTTCTCGAAGTCGCACATCTGTTGCTGAACGGCGAGCTGCCGAACGCCGCCGAGAAAACCGAATTCGAGCATGGCGTGATGCGTCATACGATGGTGCACGAGCAAATCCGCAGCATCTACCAGGGCTTTCGCCGCGACGCGCATCCGATGGCGGTGCTGTGCGGCGTGGTGGGCGCGCTCAGCGCATTCTACCATGACAGCCTTGACATCAATAACCCCGAGCACCGCCGGATCAGCGCGTTCCGCCTGATAGCGAAGGTGCCCACGATCGCAGCCTGGGCCTACAAGTATTCCATCGGCCAGCCGTTCATGTATCCGCGCAACGACCTCGGCTATGCAGAAAACTTCCTCTACATGATGAACGCGGTGCCGGCCGAGCCGTATCATGTCAACCCGATCCTGGCGCGCGCCATGGACCGGATCATGATCTTGCATGCCGATCACGAGCAGAACGCCTCGACCTCCACCGTGCGCCTTGCGGGTTCGACCGGGGCCAACCCATTCGCCTGCATCGCCGCCGGCATCGCGAGCCTGTGGGGCCCCGCGCATGGCGGCGCCAACGAGGCGGTGCTGAAGATGCTGGCGGAGATCGGCCATGTCGAGAACGTGCCGGCCTTCCTCGCCCAGGTGAAGGACAAGAACAGCCATAGCCGCCTGATGGGCTTTGGCCATCGCGTCTACAAGAACTTCGATCCGCGCGCGAAGATCATGCAGGCGACCTGCCACGAGGTGCTGGCCGAACTCGGCATCAAGAACGACCCGATGCTCGATCTTGCCATCGAGCTGGAGCGGATCGCGCTGCACGACGAGTATTTCATCGCGCGCAAGCTCTATCCGAACGTGGATTTCTATTCGGGCATCATCCTCAAGGCGATGGGTTTCCCGAC
>CAIQQQ010000183.1 GCA_903873995.1 uncultured Rhodospirillales bacterium | reverse complement strand
CCGGCGGCATGAAGCAGAAGCTCGGGCTGGCGTGCGCCCTGGTGCGCACGCCGAGGCTGCTGCTGCTGGACGAGCCGAGCGTCGGTGTCGATCCAGTGTCGCGGCGTGAGCTGTGGGCGATGGTGCAGGGCCTGCTCGGTTCGGGCATCGCCGTGCTGTGGGCCACCGCCTATCTCGATGAGGCGGAGCGTTGCGCGTCCGTTGTGCTGCTCAACGAGGGTCGGACGCTGTTCACAGGCCCGCCCGCCGAGCTCACCCGCCGTGCCGAGGGCCGGATCGTTCGCATGAGCGGCTTTGGCGGCAGCCGGCGGGCAATGCTGGTCAAGGCGCTCGACCAGCAAGAGGTGATGGACGGGGCGATCCAGGGGGCCTCGATCCGCCTGATGCTGCGCAAGGCCGGCGCGCCGCCCGATCTCGCCCGGCTTGGCGCCGATCCCGCGACGCAGATCGAACCGTCCGAGGCGCGGTTCGAGGATGGCTTCGTCGATCTTTTGGGCGGCGGGCCGCCTGGCACCAGCAAGCTGGCCGCGGGTCATGCCGAGGTTGGACCCGAGACGGCCCCTGCGATCCTGGCTGCGCATCTCACCAAGCGCTTTGGCGATTTCACGGCGGCGGACGACATCAACCTCAAGGTTACGCGCGGCGAGATCATGGGGCTGCTGGGCCCCAACGGGGCGGGCAAATCCACCACGTTCAAGATGCTGTGCGGGCTGCTTACGCCCAGCTCCGGCACGTCGGCCGTGAGCGGGCGCAACTTTGCCGATGGCGGGGCCCAGGCGCGCGCCGGGCTTGGCTACATGGCGCAGAAATTCTCGCTCTACGGCGATCTGTCGGTGGCGCAGAACCTGGCCTTCTTCGCCGGGATCTACGGCCTCGCACGCGGCCTGCGGCAGACGCGGATCGACGCGCTGGTGCATATCTTCGGGCTTGAACGCTATCTCGGCGACAACGCCGCAACTCTGCCGCTGGGCTTCAAGCAGCGGCTCGCGCTCGCCTGCGCGGTGATCCACGAGCCGCCGGTGCTGTTTCTGGACGAGGCGACGTCCGGCGTCGATCCGATCAAGCGGCGTGAGTTCTGGTGCCATATCATGGGCCTGGCCGCGCGCGGCGTGACGGTGCTGGTGACCACGCATTTCATGGAGGAGGCGGAATACTGCGACCGCATCGCGCTGATCTACCGCGCGCGCCAGATCGCGACCGGCACGCCGGACGAGTTGAAGCGGCTTGCGGCGGATGACGCGACCGGAGCGGACATGACGATGGAGGACGCGTTCATCGCCCTCATCGCCAAGGCCGACGAACAACGCGAGGCCAAGGCGGCATGAGCCCGCGCCGGATCGCGGCCCTGATCCGCAAGGAGGGCGTGCAGATCCTGCGCGATCCCTCCACCTTGCTGATCGCCTTCGTGCTGCCGCTGATCCTGCTGTTCCTGTTCGGCTATGGCGTCTCGCTTGACACCGGGCACACCCGCATCGGCCTGGTGCTGGAGAGCAGCTCGGCGCCGGCTTTGGGGTTGGCGCAGAGCTTTGAGAACTCGGTGTGGTTCGATGTCCGCCGCGCACGCAGCGTGGCCGAGCTACGGCCGGAGCTGGTGGCCGGGCGCATCCGCGGCATCGTGGTGATCCCGCTCGATTTCGGCCAGACCCAGGCCAATGCCGCAACCGCTTCCCCGATCCAGATCATCGTCGACGGCTCGATCCCAAACACGGCGAGCTTCGTTGCCGCCTATGCCGAGGGCGTGCGGGCGGCGTGGGCGCAGGGTCCGCTGCCGGCCATCTCGATTGACGCGCGCTTCACCTTCAACCCGGAGCTGAAAAGCCGCTTCTTCCTGGTGCCGGGTGCCATCGCCATCGTGATGACGATGATCGGCACCCTGCTCACCGCGCTGGTGATCGCGCGGGAATGGGAGCGCGGCACGATCGAGGCGGTGTTCGCGACTCCCGTGACGATGGGCGAGTTCCTGCTGAGCAAGCTGATCCCGTATTTTCTCCTCGCCCTCGGCTCGATGGCGATGTGCACGATCCTGGCCGTGACCTTGTTCGGTGTGCCGTTCCGTGGCTCGGCGCTGGCCTTGCTGGCGATCGCGGCGACGTTCCTGGGTTCGGCGCTGGGGCAGGGGCTGTTCATCTCGGGGGCCGTGAAGAACCAGTTCGTGGCCAGCCAAATCGCCCTGCTGACCGCGTTTCTGCCGGCCATGCTGCTGTCGGGCTTCATCTTCGAGATCGGCTCGATGCCGGTGGCGCTGCAATGGCTCACCCGCATCGTGCCGGCGCGCTATCTGATCCCGTCCCTGCAGACGGTGTTCGTGGCGGGGGACATCTGGCCGCTGTTCCTGCCGAACATGGCGGCCCTGCTGGGCTTCGGCGCGCTGTTCGCCGTGCTCACCTTGCGCGTCACGCGCAAGAGCCTCGATTGAGGCACGGGCATCATGCAACGGCTTTGGGCGATGATCGTGAAGGAAATGCTGGCGACGTTGCGCGACCCGCATGCCCGCCTTACCCTAATCCTGCCGCCGCTGCTGCAGCTCGTGGTGTTCGCGCTGGCCACCACGCTGGAGGTGAAGAACTTCGATGTCGGCGTGCTGAACATGTCCGGCGGGGCGGCGGGCGTGCAGTTCGAGGAGCGGCTGGCCGGCAGCCCCAATGTCGGGCGCATCGTGCGGCTGCGCTCCACAGGCGAGCTGCGCCAGGCGATCGACATGCAGACCGTGCTGGCGGCCGTGGTGATCGATGGGCGGTTCGATCGCGATGTGGCGGCGGGGCGGCCGGCCAGCATCGGCGTGGTGCTGGATGGGAGACGGTCCAACGCGGCACAGATCGTGGCGGGGTATCTGGGCGCGATGGCAGCCTCGGTGGGTACGGAGCTGCGGCCGGACAGCGTGGTGGCCGCGGGGCCGGGGTCCATCCTGCGCAATTGGTTCAACCCCAACCTGGAATATGTCTGGTTCACCTTGCCGAGCCTGATCGTGATCATCTGTGCGGTGGCGGCGCTGTCGGTCATGGCGCAGGCGGTGGCGCGCGAGCGCGAACTCGGCACGTTCGAGCAGCTGCTGGTCTCGCCGTTGCGCACGCACGAGATCCTGATCGGCAAAATGGTGCCGCCGATGCTGACCGGGCTGTTCAACGGCACGCTGTATCTGGTGGCGGCCACCACGGTGTATGGCGTGCCCTACACCGGCTCGCTGCTGCTGTTCTATGGCAGCCTGGTGATCTACATGCTGTCGCTGATCGGGGTCGGCATGCTGGTCTCCACCCTGTCTCGCACGCAGCAGCAGGCGTTTCTCGGCTCGTTCCTGGTCTCGGTGCCGGCGATCCTGCTGTCGGGCTATGCGGGCCCGGTGGACAACATGCCGGGCTGGCTGCAGACCTTGAGCCTGGCCGATCCGTGCCGGCATTTTCTGGTGATCGTGACCGGGCTGTTTCTGAAGGACATGCCGGCGCGCGAGGTGTGGCTGAACACGTATCCGTTGATGATCATCGGGGCCGTGACGCTGTCCGGCTCGTTCTGGCTGTTCCGCGCCAAGAAGGAATAAGCCGGGGTTTGATCGCGTGATTGACGCGCCCGGCTGAAGAAGCCTGCGGCGATCACGCTCAATACTCGAACTCGTACACCAGCCCGACCTGATTCCCAGTCGGCGGCGCGCCCGCGACCGGCGCTCCGGCGGGTGGCGGCACACCGACATCGGCCTCGAGCCGCAGGCCCTTCGAGAGATCGATCCGCACCGTGGCCTGTGTGCCAGTGCCGCCGGTGGACTGGCGCGCGCCGAGATAGACGCCCTTCGCCACGTTCACCCCTGCCTCGACACGACCCGGTGTTGTCTCGGTGCCACCGCCCACGGTTAGCACATCGAGCCCCAGCCGGCGCCTGACCGCCCCCAGCGGATCGATCCCGCCGCTGCCGCCGAGATCGGTGATCTGCGCCAGCCCCCCGGCGATCTGCGCCAGCTGCAACGGCGTGAGCGAGGACGCGCTGCGGCGGAACAACAGCTGCGCCAGAATTTCGTCCTGCGGCAGCTCGGGGGACGAGGACAGCGAGATGCGCGGCCGGCTCGCGGTGCCGGCGATGGTGAGCGTGGCCAGCACGCCGGTGCCCTGGGAGGTCGCCACCAGATCGAGCGTGGGATCGATTGGTACATGTCCGTCGAACGAGACCTTGCCGGTGGCGAAGGTGAGCGTCTGCCCGGCCAGGGCGAACTGTCCGCGTCGCAGTGCGAAGCCGCCTTCGGGGCGGGGCTCGGCCGCGGTTCCGGACAGATGCAGGGCGCCGGCGAGCTCCGCCTCCACCCCGCGCCCATGAACGAACATGGAGCCCGGTGCCTCGATGCGGATATCGAGGCTCACTGGCAGCGAGGCCGGCGGCGGCATTGGGGCTGCGCCGGGCTTCGGGCGGAAGGTCAGGCTCGGCAGGGAGGCCGGCAGACGGTCGGGGATGCGGATATCGGCGCGGTCGATCCGGATGGCGCCGCTGGCCGCCAGCCCCGCCGTGAGATCGCCCGACAGGGTCAACTCGCTGCCCAGCCGCGCCGTCAGGATGTCACCTGAGGTGATGGTGGCGCGGGAGACGGTGAGGTGCCCTGTCAGTGGCATCGGCGGGTCGAGCCCGAGTGTGCCATGCGCCGCCAGCGTTCCGCCGCCGATCCGACCCTGCAACCGGTCCAGCACCACGCTCCCGTCCTGCGCCCGCACGGTTGCGGACAGGGCGGTAAGCCGCACCCCGAGTCCGGCGTCGCTGAAACTGCCCCCGGTCAGCGCCGCGGTGCCGGACGGCGTCGGGCCCGGTCCCGTCAGCGCCCCGTCCAGGGTCACGGTGCCGCGCGCCTGCCGCCCCTCCGGTGTGAGCAGGCGGTCCAACATGGCAAGCTCCGCCCCGCCGGTGATGCGCAGATCATAGGCCCCACCTGCCAACGGCGCCCGGCCGGAGA
The DNA here is from genome assembly GCA_903873995.1 of uncultured Rhodospirillales bacterium. Taxonomy (GTDB): domain Bacteria; phylum Pseudomonadota; class Alphaproteobacteria; order Acetobacterales; family Acetobacteraceae; genus CAIQQQ01. Next base: position 10,726 of record CAIQQQ010000183.1, on the reverse strand, counting down.
CGGACAGATGTGCCAGGCCGACGCTGGCTGTGGCCGAGATGCGAGCGACATCCGCCGCAAGGTCCGCCGTGGCCTCGATCCGGCCGGGCGGCAGGAAGGCTGCGTCCGCGCTGGCGAGCCCTGTTCCGGTCAGGCGGATGGTGCCGCGCGGCGCTGCGAGGCTGCCGCCGAGCTTGGCGTCGGCCGTCACGTTGCCTTGGGCCACGACGCCGAGCGCGGCGAGATCGGCCAATGACAGGCGCAAGCTGGCCGCAGCATCCAGCACCGGCGAAAGTCGCCCCGACACGTCCAGCGCCGATCCGCCGATCGCAAGGCGCATCGGCTCCAGCACGACATCCGGCGCGAACCGCAGGCCGGCCGGCGCCAGCAGACGCAGGGCCTGGCCCGGCACCAGCGCCGACGACGCCTGCAGCGAGGCCAGGCTGAGCCGCGATTCCGCCACGTCCAGCGTGCCATCCGCCCGCAGCGCAGCGCTTCCCTGCCCGGACAGCCGCCACGCCAGCGACGCCGGATCGCCGACAAGCTCCAGCCGCAGATCCTCCCGCAGGCCGGACGCGGCAAGCCCGTCGGCCACCAGCAGGCCTTCGCCCTTCGTCGCCCCCAACGGATCGGCGATGGTGCCGGTCAGCGCGACATGGCGCAGGGCGGCGCCTTGCACCGCGAGATCGTCCGCCTCCGCCGTGACCTGGGCGCGCCACACGCCGTCCGGCCGTGTCAGATCGACAGCGGCGGACACGCGGCCGGACCGCGCCGGCGGCGGCAGGCGGGGCACATCGATGACAATGCGCCCGACGGGCAGCGGATCGGCCGGATCGACGGCCAACGTCGCCTGGATGTCGATCCCCCGCAGCAGCCTGAGGCTCGCCACCGCGTTGATCACGGCATCCGCCCCCCGCACCGCCCCCACATCGAGCGACGCCGGCGCGCCGAGCAGGTCTGTCCGCACCGTGGCATCCGCATGGCCGCCGACAAGCTTTGCGGACAGCGTGATGCGGTCTCCCAGCCATCCCGATTGCACGCCCGGCAGGACCGGATCGGTCACCGTGGCGTCCAGCGTCTGGCGATCCGGGTCGGCGGCGAGCATGGCCTCAATTCGCGCGGCCGAGACGCCGGCCAGCGCCGGATGCTCAGTCAGCAGATGCAGCGTGGCCGAGGGCGCTTCGGCGTTGACCGTGCCGTCCGCTGAAAGTTCGAGACCCGCGGCGCGTAAATTCGCCTTCGTAACGAGCGCGTGGAGCGGGCCTGAGGCCGCCAGTTCGAGATCGGCCGGTCCGTGGCCTGCTGCGTCTTCCGCATGGATGCGTGCTGTGACGTCAACCATGCCCGGTTCCGTCCGCCCCGAACCGCTGACAGCCAGAACCAGACCCGGCAGCTCGATTAGCGGCAGATCGATCCGCGCCACCGACACCGAGGGGAGGGAGAGGCCGCCTCCGCCTCCGCCTCCGCCGCCGCTGGCGTCCGGGACCGGCGCACGCGCCACCGCCACACGACGGGCGGCGAGGCTTGCGATGTTGACCCGCCAGGCGAACAGATCCAGCGGTGCCCACGCCAGCGCGGCACCGTCCACGGTCAGCCAGATGCCGTTGTGATCGGCGACCGTGATGCGCTCCGCCGCAAGTGCCGCCGGAAACCTCCCCGACAGCCCGGTGATCCCGACGCCTGCCATTTGCGCGCCAGTCTCGATCAGCTGCATTCCGAACGGCGTGGACAGACCCACCCAAGCCAGCGCCAGCAACAACGCAAGGGTCACGGCAAGGTGCCACAGCAGGCGCATCAGAAGGCCTGCCCCAGACCGAGATAGATCTCGAACGCATCCGCGCCATGCGGCCGCGCGAAGGGCACGGCGATGTCCGCGCGAATGGCGCCGATGGACGTGTAATAGCGAGCACCCAGGCCGCCGGCCGATTGCAGCTTCCCGGTGAACGGCACCGCATGGGTGCCCACCTGGCCGGCATCGACGAAGGCCACCGCGCCATAGCTGTCCCCGATCCGCTGGCGCAGCTCGATCGTCGCGGCCACCAGCGATGTGCCGCCCTGCGGCTTGGCGCTGGCGAATTGCGGCCCGATCGACTGGTAGCGAAACCCGCGCACCGTGCCGCCCCCACCGCCATAAAAGCGCTGATCGGGCGGCAGATCGAACGGGCCGGCGCCCGCCACGCTGCCGATATTAGCCCGCAGCGCCACAACCGTGCGCCCGCTGCCCGCCCCCTGCGTCACATCGAGATACGCCGAGCCGGTGGCCTGCACGATGGTGAACATCGCATCGCCGCCCGCCCCCATGCGCCGTGCCGCCAGACTGACGGACGGCGTGACGACCAGTTCCGCCCGCACACCCGAGATCGGCTCCAGCGGGTCGGCCGTGCTGTCATAGCGCAGGCCCAGCGGCAGCTGTGCCAGGGTATACCCCCGCGTTTCTTTGTTCTGTGTGATGCGCGCCTCGGTGAAGGTCACGCCCAGACTCGCCGTCAACCGCTCCGCCACCGGTGCCGCGACGGTGCCACCCAGCACCAGCGCCGTGCGGTCATACGCGTCCAGCGTCTCGCGCACCGCAAGTGCTGAGAGCGACAGGGTCTGCGCCCGCGCGCGCCAGTCCGGCAGCTCCAACCGCGCGCCAAGACGGTAGCCGGCCCCGGTGGCGGCCGAGCCCGCGAGATTGGTGAGCCCGGCCACCAGCGCCAGGTTCTCGGCGTTGCCGAACAGGTTCCGGTGCGTCCAGCTCGCGGTCAAGCTGCCGCCCTGGTCGGTGGACCAGGCGCCGCCGAACGACACCACACGCGGCAGGCGCTCGGCGACCCTCACCGTCACCGGCAGCCGCCCCTCCGCATCCAGCGCCTCGCCCGGGATAAGCCGCACGCTGGCCACCGCCGCCACCTTGGCCAGATCGGCGCGTGCGGCTTCCAGCTTTGCCGGATCATACGGATCGCCTTGCTGCACGAGGAGATGCTGGAGCACAAAGGCGTCGCTGAGCCGCTCCGTACCGGCCACGCTGATCGGGCCGAGCGCCACACGCGGACCCGCTGCAACCGGGAAGGTGACATCGACGCGCTGGCCCGCCACATCCAGATCCGCCACCGGCGGCTGCACGTGGGCCAGCGCATGGCCAGACTGGCGCAGAAGCGTCTCGAGATCGGCGGCCGCCGCCAGGATGACGGACGCGACCGCAGGATCACCCGGATGCAGATCGATCGAAAGGCCCGCGGCATCGCCGTCCAGTGTGATCTTGCCCAGGGTGAACACCGGGCCCGGCGTCAGCGTCACGACGGCTTCAACCTCTGCGGCCGCGGCGTCCAGCAGGTTCACAAGATCGGGATCATCCAGCGTGCGGCCGGCCAGCGCGATCCGGGCGCTGCCGGCGTAGTGGCCGAGGCTGCGCATGATGTCCACCAAGCGCGCCTCGTCGCCGCGCGCCCGCGCCACCAGGCCCGTGCCCGCAAGCCCGCCGGCCGATTGCAGCTTCAGCAGCGCGGCACTGTCCTTCACAGCCTGGTCCAGCACCGCATCGCCACTTGGCATCACCGTCACGCGATAGCGCAGCGATGGCTCGGCCAAGTTGGGCGCATCCGGTTGGGGCGCATCCACGCCTCTGGCGTACGGCGGCAGGCCCAGACTCAGCAGAGCCGCCATAACCAGGACACGAAAATGGGATGGGGTACCGGTCAAGGAATCGTCACAAAGCTTTCATTGTTTGGTGACGGGTGCAGGAGTAATCCGATTGTCATGAATGCCGCGACGCCATCTGAAACCCCTGTTCGTCTGAAGGCAAAGCGTTTCCCTCTGCTCCGCCGCCCGCAGCAGAAGGTGGATGATGCCGCCTGGGCCGGCATCGCTTTGCCCACCCAGCGTAAGATCGTAAGGCAGTTGCGCGCCGCCCGCCGCGCGCTGTTCGCGATGCTCTGGGTAGCGGTCGCGGTTCCGATCCAAAGCGTGCTGGTGGCGCTGCCGGGTGCGCAGAAAATGGTGTTCTCACGCTTTTTTTGGCGCCAGATCTGTGGCGCCGTCGGCATGCGGGTGCATGTGATCGGCGCTGTGGCCAGTCGCGGGTCGAACGGTCGGCCGGTGGTCTTCGTCTCCAACCATTCCTCCTGGCTCGATATTCTGGTGCTCGGCGGCCTTCTGCCGGCCTGTTTCGTGGCGAAGGAACAGGTGGGCGCCTGGCCTGTGGTCGGCACCATCGCCCGGCTTGGCCGGACCATCTATGTCCGGCGTAGCCGCACCAGCACCGGACGGGAACGCGATAATATGGTGGCCCGCCTCGCTGGCGGTGACAATCTCGTGTTATTTCCAGAAGGCACCACCAGCGACGGCTCGCGCGTGCTGCCGTTCCGCTCGGCGCTGTTGTCGGTGGCCGAACTGCAACTGACGCAGGACGGCAAGGGACCGATCATCCAGCCGGTCTCGATTGTGTACGACCGGATCGCGGGCCTGCCGATCGGGCGCGCCGCACGGCCGCTCTTTGCCTGGTATGGCGACATGGATATCGGCTCACATTTTTGGCGCCTCGCCCAGCATAGCGGCATGCGCGCCTCGGTGCTGATGCACCAGCCGCTGGACCCGGCGCTGTATTCCAGCCGCAAGGCGCTGGCCGCGGCCACCTGGAAGATCGTGGCCGATGGTGCCGCAACCTTGCGCCAGAATCGGCCGGCGCATCCGATTGGAGCGGACGGGGCGGAACCGGCCGGCGAGTCCAAGCCCGCCTTTGTTTAAGCTTTCAAGTCAGTACCGCGCTTTGCTTGACAGGGTTACGGGCGTGTTTGCCATGGTTCGTGGGCCGGCATGGTCGGGAATCATGCCGCATGACTTGACCTTCCACCTGCTGTTGCCCATTCCTTCCTATGTCCGCCCGATCCGGGCCGTGATGAAAGGGACCCCTTGAGCGACGAACCCGAGACTGCAATCCGGCGACACACCCCCCGCCTTTGCCTGCCAGACCGTCTGACCGGGATTCCCGCTTGAGCACCAATTCCCGCCGCCTCCACATGATCACGTGGGGCTGCCAGATGAACGTCTACGACTCAGGCCGCATGGCCGACGTTCTCGCTCCGCTCGGCTATGCCCCCACCGGCACGCCAGACGATGCGGACATGATCATCCTCAACACCTGCCACATCCGCGACAAGGCCACCGAAAAGGTGTTCTCCGAACTCGGTCGCCTGCGCCAGATCAAGGAGGCCCGCGCCGAGGCCGGGCATCGCACCATTCTCGCCGTCGCCGGCTGCGTGGCCCAGGCCGAGGGAGCCGAGATCCTCGCTCGCGCGCCATATGTGGACATCGTGCTCGGCCCGCAGACCTATCACCGCCTGCCGGAAATGGTGGCCCGCGCCAGCCGCGCGGCCGGCGCCGTGATCGAGACGGACTTCCCGGTTGAGGACAAGTTCGACCATCTGCCCGAGGCCTCCGCCCCCCAGGGCCTGACCGCCTTTCTCACCATCCAGGAGGGGTGTGACAAGTTCTGCAGTTTCTGTGTGGTGCCCTACACCCGCGGCGCCGAAAGCAGCCGGCCCGAAGCCGCCGTGCTGTCCGAAGCACATAGACTGGTGGCACAGGGGACTAGGGAAATAACCCTATTGGGGCAAAACGTCAACGCCTGGCACGGGCTCGACGGCACCGGCAAACCCTCCACCCTCGGCCGCCTCGCCCGCGCTTTAGCGCGCATCGAGGGCCTTGACCGCATCCGCTACACCACCTCCCACCCCCGCGACATGGACGACGACCTGATCGCAGCCCACGCCGAGGAACCGGCCCTGATGCCGTTCCTGCACCTCCCCGTGCAGTCCGGCTCTAACCGCATCCTCGCCGCCATGAACCGCCGCCACACCGCCGAAGACTACCTCCGCCTGGTGGACCGCCTCCGCGCGGCCCGCCCGGACATGGCCCTGTCATCGGACTTCATCGTGGGCCACCCCGGCGAGACCGAGGCCGATTTCCAGGACACCCTCACCCTCATCCGCACCGTGGGCTTCACCGGCGCGTTCAGCTTCAAATACTCCCCCCGCCCCGGCACCGCCGCCGCCGGCGCCCCGAACCAGATCGATGAGGACACCAAAGACCGCCGGCTCCAGGAACTCCAATCCCTGCTGCGCGACCAGCAGGCCGCGTTCAACGAATCCAAGGTCGGCCAAACGGTCGACGTCCTCTTCACCCATCCCGGCCGCCGTGACGGACAGATCGGCGGCCGCACCCCATGGCTTCAGCCGGTCCACGTGCCCGGCCCGCAAAGCCTCATCGGCCAGATCATGCCGGTGCGCATCGCCCACGCCCAGCCTGCCTCCCTCAGCGGAACCCTGCCCGAATCACCTGACGACCCCATCGCCGCAACCCTGGAACTGGAGATCGCCGTCGCTTGACCCACATCTCTCTGACTTCGGCTGACCGCAAACCCGCCCCCCTCCCGCTCACCAACAAGGGCATCACCCTTACCTTCGCCGACAACGCGCTCCTCGCGCTGCTGCTCGGTGATCACGACCGCCACGTCGTGAAGCTTGAGCAGGGCCTGGGCGTGAAACTCTCCTGCCGCGGCAACCGCATGGCCATCGCCGGTGACCCCGCCCGCGTGGAGGCAGCGCACACGGCCATCATCGGCCTGTATCGCCGCCTGGAAAAAGGCGAACCAGTCAGCCCCCAGGACGTGGACGCCGCGGTCCGCATGAGCGAGGTGGACAACCCGCGCCTCCCCCTCTCCGACCTCCCCGCCATCCGCACCCGCAAAGGCGCCATAGGCCCCCGCAGCCCCGGCCAGGCCGCCTACATGGAACTCCTCGCCAAGCACGAGATGGTCTTCGGCCTCGGCCCCGCCGGCACCGGCAAAACCTTCCTCGCCGTCGCCCAGGCCGTCGCCATGCTCACCGAAGGCCGCGTGGACCGCATCGTCCTCTCCCGCCCCGCCGTCGAAGCCGGCGAACGCCTCGGCTTCCTCCCCGGTGACCTCAAAGAAAAAGTCGACCCCTATCTCCGCCCCCTTTACGACGCCCTCGGCGACATGATGCCCGGCGACATGATGAAAAAACGCATGGACAGCGGTGAAATCGAAGTCGCCCCCCTCGCCTTCATGCGCGGCCGCACCCTCAAACACGCCTTCGTCATCCTCGACGAAGCCCAGAACACCACCCCCGTCCAAATGAAGATGTTCCTCACCCGCATGGGCGAAGGCACCCGCATGGTCATCGCCGGAGACCTCTCCCAGATCGACCTCCCCCAAGGCGCCCGCTCCGGCCTCCGTGACGCGCTGGACACCCTCGAAGGCCTCCCCGGCATCGGCGTCTGCCGCTTCGACAAACGCGATGTCGTCCGTCACCCCCTCGTCGCCCGCATCGTGGACGCCTACGACCAGCGCGCCGCCGCCGAAAAAGATACCCGCCGCGAAGCCCGCCGCAACGACGCCACCCCCCGCTGACATGCCCCCGCTGACATGCCCCCGCTGACATGACCGACGGCAGTAGTAGGATCCCTCCCCCGGGAGGGATCCACATCACCCTGGACGACCCGGCCTGGCGCCGCCTCATCCGCAACCCCGAAGCCATCGCCGCCCGCGCCGCCACGGCCGCGCACGCAAACGCAACCATCGTCCTGACATCGGACGCCGCAGTGAAGCGCCTCAACGCCCGCCACCGCGGCATCAACAAACCCACCAACGTCCTGACCTTCGACCCGCCCTTCCCCGGCCACCCCGGCGAAATCCTGCTGGCCCGCGGCGTCATCGCACGCGAAGCCGCCGCCGCCGGCAAGCACCCCGCCCATCACCTCGCCCATCTTGTCATCCACGGCGCCTTGCACCTGCAGGGCCATGACCACGATCATGCCGGCCGCGCCCGCCGCATGGAGCAGGCCGAAACCCGCCTCCTCAGCCGCCTCAAGCTCCCCAACCCCTGGAAACGAACATGAGCTCGACGATCTCCCGCACCACCATCCTCGAACGGCTGCGGGGCCGTCTCCTCCGGCGCGCCCCGGAACAATCCGTGCGCGACAGCATCGCCGAACTCGTCCAGGAAGCAGCCGACGCCATCCAGCTCCCCGGCCAAACCCCCGAGCTCGACCGCCAGGAACGCGTCCTCATCGCCAACGTCCTCCGCCTCCGCGGCACCGCGGCGGACGACGTCATGATCCCCCGCGCCGACATCATCGCCATGCGACACGACGTAACCCTGGACGAAGCCATCACCCAGATCCGCCGCGAAGGCCACTCCCGCCTCCCCGTCTACCGCGATCAGCTCGACGACATCATCGGCATGATCCACATCAAAGACGTCTTCGCCTATGTCGGCCGCCCCGAGGAATTCAAACTCGAAGCCATCCTCCGCCGCCCCCTCCTCATCGCCCCCCAGATCCCCGTGCTCGACCTCCTCCTCCAGATGCGCCAGGCCCACATGCACCTGGCCCTCGTCGTGGACGAATACGGCGGCATAGACGGCCTCGTCACCATCGAAGACCTCGTCGAAACCATCGTCGGAGACATCTCAGACGAGCACGACGAAATCATGGGCCCCATGGTCACCGAACGCGGAGACGGCAGCCTGGACATGGACGCCCGCCTCCCCGTCGAAGACTTCGAAGCCCGCCTAGGCCAGGTCCTCACCGAAGACGAACGTGATGCGGACATAGACACCATCGGCGGCCTCGTCTTCACCCTCGCCGGCCGCGTCCCCAGCAAAGGCGAAGTCATCAGCCACCCCAGCGGCTTCGAATTCCGCGTCCTGGACAGTGACGCCCGCCGCATCCGCCGCCTCCGCGTCAGGCGCTCAGTGGCCGAAGCCGAAGCCAGCAAGGCAAAGGGCTCCGCCCCTTGACCCCGCAAAGGGCATAGCCCTTTGAACCCATTCCTTTCGCACCCGGCCAACCGACCATATAATTAACCCTCCGGAACGATCCCGGCGAACCTCCCCCACGAACCCGCTACCCTTTTCCAAACCCGGCCCGCCTCGCCGCCGTCAGCACCCCCCGCGGCAACGGAATCCGAAACGGCTCAACCGGTGCCACCGCCACCCGAACCCGCCGCCGAACAACCGCTTCCGTCACCAAAACCGGCGCCACACGCTCAGGCCCGCGCAGCACAGCCCGCTCCATCCCCAACATCCGACACACCGGCCCCAGCACCCGCCTGGCCTGAGCACTCGCCTCCAACAACCCCACCAGCTCCGGCTCCGCCAGCTCGGCCCGAAGCTGCGACGCAAACCCCGCCGCCTGAAACGGCACCATCCCCAGCAACCACCCAAACCGCCGCGGCAACCCGCGCCCCTCAGCCGAACCGCCACCCCCACCGCCACGCTGCCCCAGCCGAACCGGCCCGCCCACACAAACCCGCAGCCGCCCAGCCTGAAACAACGCCAGCAACCGACGGATCTCCCCATCCGCCCGCGAAATCCGCGTCCAAACCAGCAAAATCATCGCCGCCGCCATCGCCCCACCCGCAATCCGCGCCGCCACAGCCCGCCCCAACCCCGCCAGGGTCAGCGCCATCCGGTCCGCAACAGGGGGTGGGCTCAAAATCTCCATGAACGAAACAAGAACACAAAACACCCCAAAAAGCAATCAAAACCCGCCCAACCCAACCACCCGTAGGATGGGTGAGCAAAGCGAAACCCATCACCCAACAAGGCCAAAGACAGGCAAGGAAGCAGTTCTTTTTTGAAAAAAAGAACCAAAAAACGTCTCAAACCAAGCGAAACCCCGCACAAGCCAAAACCCAACCCGATTGGCGGCCAGGGTGGCTGGTAGGGTGGCCGGTCGGGGTGGCCGGTAGGGTGGGCTTCAGCCCACCAAAAACACCCCACCCGTGCCACCGTCCCACAATGGACGTGACCGTAACCCTGCCAGACGACATCGCAACCCGCTTCGCCGCCGGCGGCACCAAACTCGCACGCCGAACGCTCGAAGTCCTGGCCGCCGAAGAATACCGCGCCGGCCGCCCCACCAAACCCAACCACCAAAGCCCCCGCTTGCGACACCCCCGAACCCCAAGCATCATCCCCAACATAGTCCCCCGCCGCATCCCCCAAGGCCCATTTCAATGTTCGAACAAACCTTCCGCGCCATAGACGACGTCCTGCGCAAGGAAGCCGGCTGCACCACAGAGCTGGACTACACCGAACAAACCTCCTGGATGCTCTTCCTCAAATACCTGGACGACCTGGAACGCGAACGCGCCCTGTAAGCGGAGCTGGACGGCATCGAACCCCGCTTCATCATCGATCCACCCTACCGCTGGTCCGCCTGGGCCGCCCCCAAAACCCAATCCGGCGCGTTCAACCACAACACCGCCATCACCGGCCCAGACCTCATCGCCTTCATCGACACCAGGCTCTTCCCACGTCAAAGGCGTCCACCCCCCGCGCGGCCGACCCAAACTCCTCCAACCGCACGACCCCATAACGGCGGCCCAGCGCGGCAGTCGCCTCACGATGCGCAACAATGGCAGGGGTCACGGCGGCGTCCGATCAAGGCCCAGACGATGAACGGCCAATAATCGACCACGCTCAACCCAACCCCGCACCCAACAGCGGCCTTGGCTTCCCTACCGATTTCCCCGTGGTAGGGTCCAGCGTGCGCGCTATCTGCGCGGCCAGCTGCCGTGGCTTCCCTACCGATTTCCCCGTGGTAGGCTTTGGTAGGCGCGATACGCATGGGGGCTCTGGCCGTGGCTTCCCTACCGATTTCCCCGTGGTAGGCTTAACTCGTTTCTCGGTGCTGCTACATCTTCGCCGTGGCTTCCCTACCGATTTCCCCGTGGTAGGCT
>CAIQQQ010000182.1 GCA_903873995.1 uncultured Rhodospirillales bacterium | reverse complement strand
TGGACGATCACGGCGCCGGGTGGGAGGCTCAACACCGGGAACGTGCTGGCACTGCAGGCGCGGGCCGGATCGGTGGAGGCGGGCGATGCGCTGTATCGCCAGATGGTGGCGCAGGCGCAGCGGGCGGATGCGCGCGATGCGTTGTTCGCGACCGAGGCGGTGATGGATTACGCGCCGGAGGAGTTGCTGCCCCGGATCAAGGCGAAGGTGATGGCGATCAATTCGGCGGACGACATGGTCAATCCGCCGGAGCTGCACACGATGGAGGCGGGCATCGCGCGCATACCGGGCGGTGCGCGGTATGTGCTGCTGCCGGCGGATGCGACGACGCGGGGGCATTACACGTATGAGCAGGCGGCCAAATGGAGCCCGCATCTGACAATTTTCTTGAACGGGCTGCCCGCCCGGTGATGGTGCAGGTCAGAAATGAAAGATCAGCTTCGGCCCGACCACCACGCCGTCTTTGCCGGCGTCGGCCTCGACGCTGAAGGAGAAGGCCTTGTTGACCTTGAACTCCAGCTCGGCCTTCACCTTCACCTCGACAGATTTCTGAATCTGGGCGAGCGCCACATCGGCCATGTTGGCCTCGGCGCTGACGCCGGTTTTGAATTCGATCGAATCGACGATCACGTGGCCGTTGAACTGCAGGTGCTTTGAGACGTCCTGCTTCAGCTTGATCAGGTTGAGCTGCGCCTCCACAGAAGACGTCGTGGTGTTGTGGGCGAGATGCAGGGTGATCTCGACATCGGGGAGGATGACCACGCGGCGCGGATCGTCCTCGCCTTGGGCGCGTAGCTTGATGGTGAACTGGATGTTGGTCTGGACGTCTTTGTTGGTGACCTCGATTGTGGTCTCGATGCCGTCATCGTCTTTCTTGGCGGGGGGTTCGCGGCATCGCCGTCATCGTTTTCGGCGGCGGGCTTGAGCAGGTCGCGCATCACGCCGCGGATCATCTTCTCGTCGATCTTGCCGCGGGCCAGCTCGCCCTCGTTCAGTTTGGCGAGCCTGGCGGCGGCAAGGGTGGTGGCAATGATTGTGGCGATGGGGGTGGGTTTGTCTGCGAACAGCAGCATGGTCTTGGGATCGGCGTCTGGTACCGCGGCCAGCTTGTTGCCGGTGATATAGGTCGTGACCCATTTTCGGGCCTCGTCCATGGCGGCGAAGGTGTTGAGATCGAGTTTGAGGGACGGCGCCTTGGGTTGCAACGGGTCGAGACTCCCGGGCTTGGTGTCCGCTCCGCCGCCGCCGGCAGCGGGCGCGCTCTGAGTTTTTGTTGCCGGATAGTCGTCCGGATCGACGCCGAACGCGTCGCGGGTCCATTCGATCTGTTCGCGTGTGCAACCGGACATGCCCATCTCCCCTGGCCCGCCTCCCCTGTTGCCAGAACGACATCATGGGAGACGGGCAAAGCTCAATGAAAACTGTCGTGCGGTTAAACCCTGCGCACGCCGTTGAACAGGATCAGGCCCTTTGGCATGTCCACAAGGTTCGCCTTATAGGCCGTTGGCTGGTCATAGGAGCCAAGGGGGAGATAGGGCACGTCCTCCATGGCCTGGGCCTGCATCTTGCGAGCGAGATCGAGTTGGGTGGCGCTGT
>CAIQQQ010000181.1 GCA_903873995.1 uncultured Rhodospirillales bacterium | reverse complement strand
GAAGCGATCAACCCGCACACCTTCCGTCATATCGCAGCGACCACCATCGCGACCGTCGATCCCGGAAGCTCCGCTGACATTGCCGGCGTACTCGGACACGCGGGTCTGCGCACCGCCGACAAGCATTATAATCTGGCGCGGCAAATTGATGCTGGACGGCGATACGCTGACGCCATCAACGCCCAGAGATCCAAGCGGCGGCGACCCCGCCGGACGTCAACCGACGATCAGCCCGGGCTGTTCTAGATCGCCGATCTTCGTTCAGCGCTCAGGTGAAGTCCTTCTGCGGACGAGTGAGGCAGCGTAGAACTGGGCGGTGTCAATTGATGGTTGACACGGCATTCCGTGTCGCCTATCTGTTGACACGTGGATATTGAGAGCATCAGGCACAAGGCGCTAAAGCGGCTGGTTGAAAAGGGCCAAACGAAGGGCCTCATGGAGGTCGAGCGTTTGGTCGATATGCTCAACTATCTCGATCAAGCGTCGGGACCCGACGAGCTGAAAATTCCACCAAACTTCGGCTTCCATGCGTTAACGGGAGCGCGGACAGGCACATATGCCATGACCGTCACGAAGAATTGGCGGCTGACTTTCACAATGCCGAACGAAGACGCCGTCGCTGATCTCGATCTAGAGGACTACCCCTGATGGCCATCAAGTTTCATCATTCGATCCGGGTCCATCCTGGCCCTTGGCTTCGGCAGCAGATCCTTGAACCGCATAACCTCAACGTGAAGAGCCTGGCTCAACACTTCAACGTGTCGCGCCAGAACCTCAGCAATGTCCTGAATGGCCATACCGCATTGACGGCGGATATGGCGATCCGGTTCGAGAAGGCGTTCGGCTTGAGCGCGGACACGCTCATGCGGATGCAGACATCCTATGACCTTGCGCAGGCGAGGGGCCATGAAGATCAAATCCACGTCGCCCCGATTTCGACCGCCGCCTGATACGGCGGATCGGCGCTGCAGTGGGGCGGCGCTGAAAGCTGCGGGCGCATTTGCCTTTATTGCGGCCGTTTTGCGCATCTCGGTGCTCGACCGTGCGCTTGATGCCTGTTCCGCGCCTCAGGCGCGGCTGCTGGCGCTCCTGGCGAGGATCGGCTAATACGCCCTGCGCACCGGCTATCTGACCGGCCTAGCCGCCCTCCTGAGAGACTTATGACCTGATCCACACACCGACACGCTGAAGCCGACGCCGTTTTGGCGATCGCGAGCGCGTGTGTGCGTCATGGCGGTTTACAGGAATATCCATCTCGATCCGGTCTGGGACTGCGGGCCCTACGAACTCACGCCGGAGGAAGACGCCGCGTGGTGGATCCATTGCGACCATTGCTATGAGGTCGCGCGGTTTGAGCGGTTCCTCCGATGCGAATGCAACGGATTTTGGTGTGAGGGCCATGCGCCATTCCGCCACCCCGACGATTGGTATGAGCCGCAGGAGGTCGAACCGATGCGGTGGCAGTCGGCGCGGCAGAAGCGTCGGGACTATCGCGCTCCGACGCCGGCAACGGAGCCGCTGCGGCCTCGGCGGTGGAACGTGACCGACCTCGCGAACATCTCCGCGGCGTTGGAGCCGGGCGGTGTCCATCGGCGGTGCGAGGCGATGGCGACCGCGAATTGGTGGTATCTCGGAACTG
>CAIQQQ010000180.1 GCA_903873995.1 uncultured Rhodospirillales bacterium | reverse complement strand
GCCGCGACCAACCTAAAGCGCCGCGTCGGCCGCGACCAACCTAAAGCGCCGCGTCGGCCGCGACCAACCTAAAGCGCCGCGTCGGCCGCGACGACGATCGCCCCGTCCTCGATCGTGTGCGCCACAAGCTCCAGCCCGTCGCCGTGGCACGGGCCGCGCGTGCATAGCCCGGTGAGCGGCTCGAACTCGGCGCCGTGCATGGAGCAGACGATGTTCTTGCCGTCGGACGAGAGGAATTTGTCCGGCGCCCAATCCAGCGGTGTTCCCAGATGCGGGCAGGCATTGACATAGACGCGCACCTCGTTGCCGTCTCGCAGGGCGAACAGGCCGGTAAAGCCGCCTTTGGGCGGACGGAAGCCTTTGGTGGCGCCGGGCGGGAGGTCTTCGAGGCGGCAGAGGGTGCGGGTGGTCAATGGGTGGCGTCCGGGAACCAGTCCTGTACAACCTGAGATTCGGTATAGAAATCGACGTGCTCGCGAACTCTGGACGCAGCATCCGCCTCTTCGTATCGACGCAAGGCTCGCTCCGTCTCGATCCGCGCGAGGCGATTGGCGGTTGCGACGATCTCGATCATTCGGGCAGCCAGGCCCGGATCGGAGATCATGTAGGTTGCGATCTCCCGTCGTCCGTCATCGATTGTGTCCATCCATCCGGCGCGAGGGTGCTGGGCGGGCGAGAACTGCAGTTTCAGCAGGTGCACGATCACACGCTGAACCTGGCTGAGCAGCCCGCGATACTGTGAACGGCCCAAGCTTTCGATCTCCTCGGCAATGTTGGACCAGTCCAGCCGATCATTGCCCGGCCGCGCCGCGATCTCGCGGAGCAGTCGGCCTTGCTGCTCGGTCCAGCCGATGAAGTCGGTCTCGTAGAGCTCGCTCTCACCCATCTCTGCCTCCCGTGTAACCTGCAAGCCCACACAGATAATTCCAATGCGCCGCAGAAACCGGCCCCACCGACAGGCGCGACAGCTTCACCAGCGCGAGATCGGCCAGCGCCGGGTCCGCCTTGATCGCAGCGAGCCCCACCGGCCTCGGCATCGGCGCCACCGCCTTCATGTCCACCGAAACCCAGGGCTGGCCGGGCTCGGCGGACGGATCGGGATAGGCCTCGCGCACCACCTCCACCACGCCCACGATCTCACGGCCGATGTTGGAATGGTAGAAGAACGCCAGATCGCCGAGGCGCATGGCCTGGAGGTTCAATTTCGCCGAATGGTTGCGCACGCCGGTCCAGGGCTCGACGACGTTTTCCACCTGCTGGTCCCAACTGAACGCGTCCGGCTCCGACTTGATCAGCCAATATGCCATCAGACGCGCTCGCCGCCGCGAAACGCAGTGCGGAAGCCGCGGATCACGGTGCTCTCGAACAGGCCGGCGCGGGCATAGGGATCGGCCTCGGCAAACCCTTCAGCGGCGGCACGGTCTTCCACGTCGATGATCAGGATGCTGCCGCAGGGCCGCCCGTCCAGATCGAGCATCGCGCCGGCATGCACCAGCTTTTCCTGGTAGGTTTCCAGGAACGCGATATGAGAAGGGCGGGTCGCCATGCGCAGATCCAGCGCGCCGGGCCGGTCGCTGCAGACGAGGGAGAACAACATGGCTGGGTCCTTGAATGGGAGTGAGCATAGAGTAATGGAACCGGCGCACGCTTCAAACATCACGCAACCGGGGCCATACTGAATCCATGAGCGCATCCCAGGCCTTCCCGGTGCCGAGCCGCAACCTTCACCGCTTCGCCAACCCTGGGCGATTCCTCCGCCTGTCCGGCCGCTTGCTCCCATGGCTGGCCACGATCGGCATCGCGCTCAGCGCCGTGGGCCTCGGCTGGGGGCTGACGCTGTCGCCGGCGGACTGGCAGCAGGGCGATGCGGTGCGGATCATGTATGTGCATGTGCCGGCGGCGTGGCTGGCCTCGTTCGGCTACGCCAACCTAGCCGCCGCCTCGATCGCGGCCCTGGTCTGGCGCCACCCGCTGGCCGATCTGGCCGCCGCCGAGATCAGCCCGGTCGGTGCCGGCTTCACCGCCATCTGCCTCGCCACCGGCAGCCTGTGGGGCAAGCCGATGTGGGGCGCGTGGTGGGTGTGGGACGCGCGGATGACATCCGTGCTGGTGCTGTTCTTCCTCTATCTCGGCCATATCGCGCTGGTGCGCGCGTTCGACGATCCGCAGCGCGGCGCGCGGGCCGGTGCGATCCTCGCGCTGGTCGGTGTGGTGAACCTGCCGATCATCAAGTTCTCGGTGGAATGGTGGAACACGCTGCACCAGGGGGCAAGCATCACACTCACCGGCGCGCCGACGATGGCGCCTGCCATGCTCTGGCCCCTGTTGTTGGTGGCGATCGGCGCCATGTTTGGGTTCGCGGCGCTCGTCGTGGCCCGCACCCGTGCGGCCGTGATGGAGCGGCGCATCCGCGGGCTGCTGCTGGCGCGGGCGCAGGAAGGGGAGGCCGCATGACGCATCTGCCGTTCATCGTTGCCAGCTATGCGATCACCTTGGTCGTGGTCGGCTGGTTCACCGTCGATGCCTGGGCGCGCATGGGCCGCGCCCGTCGCAGGCTCGCAGCACTCGACCGGCGGCCGCAGCGATGACCCGCAAGCGCCGCCGCCTGATCGTGCTGTTGGCCTGCGGGCTCGGTCTGGGCTCGGCCGCAGCCCTCACCCTGTCCGCGTTCAGCGACACGCTGGAGTTGTTCGTGCCGCCGTCGCGCATCGCCACCGACGCGCCACATGGTGGCCGCGCGTTCCGGCTCGGCGGTCTCGTCGAGGCTGGCAGCGTGGAGCGCGTGAGCGTGGCCGGACAGCCGGCCGCGCGGTTTCGCGTCACCGATGGCGGCGCCACTGTCAGCGTCGAATATGTCGGCATCCTGCCGGACCTGTTCCGCGAGGGGCAGGGCGTGGTCACCCTCGGCAGCCTCCGGCCGGACGGGGTGTTCAAGGCGCAGGAGGTTCTCGCCAAGCATGACGAGAACTACATGCCCAAGGACGTGGCGGACGCTTTGAAGAAATCGGGCAACTGGCATCCCGAGACGGGGGCGGCACCGCCGGCCGCGGCCCTATGGAACGATCCCCAGACCAAGATCACGAAGGCAGGCTCATGATCGCCGAACTCGGCCATTTCGGCCTGGCACTCGCCGTCGCCTTCGCCATCGCCCAGGGCATTCTGCCACTCTGGGGCGCCCATCGCGGCGAGGCCCGCCTGATGCAGGTGGCACCCGCTTTGGCGCTGGGCCAGATGATCGCGCTTGGCATCTCGTTCGGCTGCCTCGTCTGGGCGAGCGTGGCCGATGATTTCTCGGTGCTCAACATCGCCGAGAACAGCCACACGCTGAAACCCCTGCTCTACAAGATCACCGGCGCCTGGGGCAGCCATGAGGGCTCGATCCTGTTCTGGTGCCTGATCCTGGCGATCTGCGGCGGCCTGGTGGCCCTGTTCGGCGGACCGCTGCCAGCCTCGCTGCGCGCCCGCGTCATCGGCGTGCTGGGCCTCACCGCCTGCGGCTTCGAGCTGTTCGCGTTGCTGGAGAGCAATCCCTTCGCCCGCCTCTGGCCGCCGCCGCTTGATGGCCGCGACATGAACCCCCTGCTGCAGGACCCCGGCCTCGCCTTCCATCCGCCCATTCTCTATTTCGGCTATGTCGGCATGGCCGTGCCCTTCGCCTTCGCTGTCGCAGCACTCCTCGAAGGCCGAATCGACGCCGCCTGGGGCCGCTGGGTCCGCCCCTGGACGCTGGCCGCCTGGTGCGCGCTCACCGGCGGCATCGCGCTCGGCTCCTGGTGGGCCTATTACGAGCTCGGCTGGGGCGGCTTCTGGTTCTGGGACCCGGTGGAGAACGCCTCCCTGCTGCCTTGGCTGACGGCCACCGCCCTGCTGCATTCGGCGATCGTGGTCGAGAAGCGCGAGGCGCTGAAGACCTGGACGGTACTGCTCGCCATTGGCGCCTTCGCCTTCTCGCTCTCCGGCACGTTCCTGGTGCGCTCTGGCATTTTGAACTCGGTGCATTCCTTTGCCAACGATCCGGCGCGCGGCGTGTTCATCCTGGGGCTGCTTGCGATCATTATCGGCGGATCGCTTCTTCTGTTTGCGCTGCGTGCGCCAAAACTCGGCGCATCAGGCCTGTTCGCGCCGGTGTCGCGCGAGGGCGCGATCGTGCTGAACAACATCCTGCTGTGCTCGATCGCCGCCGTCGTGGTGACGGGCACGATCTATCCGCTGTTCGCCGATCTGCTGCTGGACACCAAGATCTCCGTGGGCCCGCCGTTCTTCGAGGCGACGGTGCTGCCGCTGGCCTGCCCGATTTTCTTCGCCATGGCGCTGGGCCCGTTCATGTCCTGGAAGCGTGCGGCCCTGGCGCCAGCGCTGATGAAACTGTGGTGGGTGGCGCTGGTGGCGCTGATCGTCGGCATCGTCGCGAAAATGGGCATGCACGCCGTCCCGGCCTTCGCCATGGGGGGCGCTGCCTGGATGATCCTCGGCGCGTTCGCCGACATCATCGAGCGCATCCGCCTGTTCCGCGTCTCGCCCGCCAACTCCTTCCACCGCCTGATCGGCCTGCCGCTGTCGAGCTTTGGCACCACGCTCGGCCATGCCGGGCTCGGCATCACCGTGGCGGGCATCGCCGGCATGTCGCTGGCGTCTGAGACCATCGTGCTGCTGCACCCCGGCGAGCACGCCCAGGTGGCGGGCTATGACGTGAAGCTGGTTGAGCTGCACGACGCCAAGGGTTCGAATTACAACGCCCGCGTCGCAACCCTTGAGATCACCCGCGACGGCCGCCCGGTCGTGACGCTTGCGCCCGAGCGGCGCAGCTTCACCACACAGACGATGACCACCACCGAGGCCAAGATCCACACCAACCTGCTGCGTGACCTCTACATGGTGCTGGGCGAGGAGCGCGAAGGCGGGGCGGTGCTGCGTCTCCACCACAACCCTCTGGCGCCATGGATCTGGCTCGGCGCGCTGGTGATGGCGCTGGGCGGCGGCTGCTCGCTCGCCGATCGCCGCCTGCGCATTGCGGCTCCCACCCGCGCCGCCGCCGCCAAGGCCGCCACCAACAAGGCCGCGCGCGCATGAACCGGCGCCTGCTGCTGCTGGCCCCGCTCGGTCTCGCAGCAATCGGCGGCGTCTCGTTCTACGCCATGCTCCGCGGCATGAAGCGCGGCACGTTCGACCCGCGCGGCATCCCCAGCCAGATGCTCGACAAGCCGCTGCCGGATTTCGACCTGCCTGGCTTCAACCGTGCCGACGTGCTGAAGAACGCACGCCCCATCCTGATCAACTTCTTCGCCTCCTGGTGCGCGCCCTGCATCGACGAGGCACCGATCCTCCTGAAACTGCGCCAGGCCCACGTGCCGCTCTGGGGCATCGCCTACAAGGACAAGCACGAGGCGACCGACGCCTTCCTGGTCCGTCAGGGCAACCCTTTCGCCCATCTCGCCCATGACGATGCCGGCACCGTCGGCATCGAATGGGGCATCACCGGCGTTCCAGAAACCTTCCTCGTGGACGCGGCCGGCATCGTGCGGTGGCATTTCGCAGGCCCCCTCCCCCCCGAGGCCGCCGACGCGCTGGCGACGCGCTTCACCTCATGATCCGTATCCTGGCCCTGCTGCTCCTGCTGAGCGCGCCCGCCTTTGCCATCAGCGATCCCGCCGAGGCGCTTCCCGATCCGAAGATGGAAGCCCGGGCGGTCGAATTTGGCAAAACTCTGCGCTGCCTGGTCTGTCAGAACGAGAGCATCGAGGACAGTGGCGCCGATCTGGCGCGCGATCTGCGCAAGATCGTGCGCACCAAGCTGGCGGCCGGCGAAAGCGAGCCGCAGATCCGGGACTGGCTGGTGGCGCGCTACGGCGATTTCGTGCTGCTGAAGCCACCCATGACTCTTGGCACGCTGGCGTTATGGGCGTCTCCGGTGATCTGCCTGCTTGTGGGCGGGCTCGTTCTGGTCATGATGCGCCGCAATCCGTCCGCACCCCCGAAACCATTGTCGGAGGCGGAACGCAAACGGCTTGAGGGACTGACCCGCACGTGATGTCCAGCTCCCTGGTGTTTCTGCCGTTCGCCGCCCTGGCGTTGCTGGCGCTTGTCCCTCTGCTGCTCGTGCTGCGGCGCCGGCCCGATCTGCGCGGCCGGCGCGATCCGGCGCTGCTGCTGCATCGCGCGCAACTGGAGGAGTTGGATCGCGAGCTGGCCGAGGGCCGGATCTCGCCTGGCGATCACGCCGCTGCCAGGCTCGAAGTGCAGCGACGTCTGCTGGCCGTGGCAGACCTGCCGGAGCAGGCTGCGCGCGGCTCGGGCTCTCGCATCCTTCTGGCCGCGTTGATCCTGGTGCCGATCGGGGCGGAGGGGCTTTATCTCATCAACGGCCGCCCAGGCCTGCCGGACGCGACGCCCGAGCTGCGCCAATCGCTCGCCGGCGACAAGCAAAACGAAGACGACGCGCTGGTGAACCGCCTGCGCCGGACCCTGGCGTCGATGGACCGCAAGGACGACAAGCTGCCGGAAGGCTATGTCCTGCTCGGCAATGTCGAGGCCGGGCGCGGCCATCTGAAAGAGGCAGCCGCCGCCTGGCGGGAAGCGTTGGGCCTGTCCTTCGAACCCAATCTCGCCGCCCAGGCCGCCGAGGCGCAGGTTCAGGCGGACGGCCGGGTCAGCGCCGAATCGGCCGCCCTGTTCCGCCGGGCGCTGGCCATGGCGCCACCCGATGCGCCATGGCGGGAACTGGCCCAGCAGCGACTGGACTCAGTAGGTCGCGCGACCCCCTGAGCAGTCGAACACGGCAGCCGTGCTGAAGCTCGCCTCCTCGCTGGCGAGCCAGCACACAAGGGCGGCCACCTCGTCCACTGTGCCGAAGCGGCCCATCGGGATCTTGGACAGCATGAAGTCCACATGCTCCGGCGTCATCTGGTCGAAGATCGCCGTGCGCACTGCCGCGGGCGTGACGCAGTTGACGCGTATGTCGGTCTTGGCCAGCTCCTTGCCGAGCGACTTGGTCAGCCCGATCACCGCGGCCTTGGACGTGGAATAGGCCGACGCGTTCGGATTGCCCTCCTTGCCGGCGACGGAGGCGATGTTGACGATCCGCCCATACCCGCCCGCCAGCATATGCGGCACCACGGCGCGGTTGCAGTAGAACACCGCGTTGACATTGACCTCCATGACCCGTTGCCAGGCATCGATCGGATAGGTCCAGGTCGGCCCGTTGGGCCCGGTGATGCCGGCACACGCGATCAGGATGTCGATCCGGCCGAGTGCTGACGCCGTGCTGTCGGCGGCGGCTTGCACGGCGGCAGGATCGGTGAGGTCCAGGATCTCGACGTGATCGACGCCGAGCGCGGGATCGCGGTCCCAGATCGCGACCCTTGCCCCTTCGGACTGCAGCCGCGCTGCGATCGCAGCGCCGATTCCGGCCGCGCCTCCGGTGATCACGGCCACGCGGCCGGCAAATCGTGTCATGTCTGTTTCCCCCATGTGGAGGAAGCAGTTAAGCCGAGACGGTGACGCCTTTCCAGAAGGCCACGCGTCCCTTGATGTTGGCCGCGGCCTCCTTGGGCGTCGGATAGTACCACACCGCGTTGTCGTTCACCTTGCCTCCGACATCGAGCGAGTAATAGCTCGCCGTGCCCTTCCACGGGCACACGCTGGTATGGCTGGAGGGCTTGAGCAGCGCCTTGTCCACCGACGCCTCGGGGAAATAGGCGTTGCCCTCCACCGTCACGATGTCGTTGCTCTCGGCGATCAGCGCCCCGTTCCACATGGCCTTCATCGGTCTCTCCTGCGTTATGATGGAGATATGGGGCGCGTGGCCGCCTCCGCCAACGTTCGGGCGGCCGTGAGATCGCGCAGGAACAATTCATATTCCCGGGCGCGCGCCTCCTGGTCCGGCAGACGCAGCAGAAACGCCGGATGCACCGTGAGCACGCCCCAGCCGGAGGCCAGCGGCAACGGCACGCCCCGGTCCTTCTGCACGGCCACCGTCCGCCCAAGCACCGCCTGCCCCGCGGTGGCGCCCAGCATGATCGTCACCGCCGGGGCCACATGCGCGCGCTCGATCTCCAGCCAGAACCGGCACGCCTCGATCTCGCCGGTCTCCGGCCGCACATGGATGCGCCGTTTGCCGCGCGGGGCGAACTTGAAATGCTTGACGGCGTTGGTGACGTAAAGCGCCGCCCGGTCCAGCCCGGCCTCCTTCAACGCCCGGTCCAACAGCTGGCCTGCCGGCCCCACGAAGGCGCGGCCGGCCAGATCCTCGTGATCGCCCGGCTGCTCGCCCACCAGCATGATGGCGGCATCGGCCGGGCCTTCGCCAAACACGGTCTGCGTCGCTGGCCCCCACAGCGGACAGCGGCGGCATTGCACCGCCTCCGCCCGGGCGCGTGCCAGATCGGAGTTCGGCAGTGCGGCTGGGGCCCTCGCCCGGCGCAGCACCGGACGTGGTGCGGAGAGGGCCGTCTGCTGCTCCATCGCCTCCGTCCGGCTGGCGGCCTTGGCGATCAACTCCGGGATCGCCGCCGCCTCCGGCAGGTTCTTCCAATATTTGCGCGGCATCTCCGACGTCATGGCGCCGATCTTGAGGCGCGCCGGATTGAAGATCGCCGAGAAATAAACGCGCCAATACTCCGCCAGCCGGTCATCGTCCGGCACATCCCCCCGGCTCGCCCCTGGCGTGAAGGCCAGCTCCGCCCCGTCCCAATGGGCCGAGCGATACGGCGTCAGGATCGACCAGGTCATGCCGGCAAAGCGCCGCACAAAGAACGACGCGTTGGCCTCCACGATGAAGTGCGACGGCTCGAACCACGCGATATGCCGCGCCTCGCCGCCGTCGTTCACCACCCGGAACCGCACGAAGGCGCGCATCTTGTGCGTATCACGCCGCACCGCCTGCGCCAGCCGGTTCGCCCGGTCCACCAGCGGATCGGTGATCTGCTCCAGCAGATGCCGGTCGCCCTGAAACGCCCGCCACACCAGCCCATACAGCAGTGCAAACCGCTGTGGATCAGAGGCCTGGATCACAGTCTCGGCCAGCGACACCAAGGCCCGTGGCAAGCGAAACGCCCCCTCGCCGCTCACCGGCGGCGCTTCGGACCCGAACAGATCGTCGATCGCCCGCACCGACCACACGACGGAGTCAGGCGGAATCCCCCCGAGCGCAAGCGCGCGGGCGGCGGCGCGAAACCCTTCCCAATCCACCTCATGCGCCAGCACCACCCCGGGCAATCCGGCCTCACGCGAACAGAGACAGCTGGCGCGGCAAGGCCGTTGCCAGACGCGGCGAATCCACAAAGCGCGGCCGGTGATCCGCCGTCACCACGAAGGGCGACACCTTGGGCAGCGACAGACGCAGCCGCGCCAGATCATCCAGCCGCAGCCGCCGATGCCGCCGCGCCACCAGCAGCCGCCCCACCGATTTCACCCCCATCCCCGGCACCCGCAGCAAGGTCTCACGCGGCGCCGTGTTCACATCCACCGGAAACGCCGCACGATGCGCCAGCGCCCAGGCCAGCTTCGGGTCCATGTCCAGAGCCAGGTTGTCGTCATCCCCGGTGGTGATCTCCTCCTCGGCAAACCCGTAGAATCGCAGCAGCCAGTCCGCCTGATACAGCCGATGCTCGCGCAGCAACGGCGCGGCCCGCGGCGGCAGGGCGGACGAGGCATGCGGGATCGGGCTGAACGCCGAGTAATAGACGCGCTTCAGCCCATACGAGCTGTAGAGATTGGTGGACGCCCCCAGGATCTGCCGGTCCGTGCTGGCATCGGCGCCGACGATCATCTGCGTGCTCTGCCCCGCCGGCGCGAATCGCGGCGCGCCCTTCTCACGGCCTTCCTCGATCCGCAGCCGCAGCCGCGCCATGCTCCGCCTGATGCCCGGCAGATCCTTCTCCGGCGCGAACGCGTCCAACCCCTCCTGGCTCGGCAGCTCGACATTGATCGACAGCCGGTCCGCATAGCGCCCTGCCAGTGCCATCAGCGCCGGATCGGCGTCGGGGATGGTCTTGAGATGGATATAGCCGCGAAATCCATGATCCTCCCGCAGAGACCGCGCCACCTCCACCACCTGCTCCATGGTGTAATCGGGCGTGCGGATGATGCCGGAGGACAGAAACAGCCCCTCGATGCAGTTGCGCCGATAGAACCCAAGCGTGAGCTCCACCACCTCCTGCGCCGTGAACCGTGCCCGTTGCACGTTCGAGGAACGGCGATTGATGCAATACAGGCAGTCATACATGCACGCATTTGTCAGCAGGATCTTCAGCAGCGAAATGCACCGCCCATCCGGCGCGTAGGCGTGGCAGATACCGGACCCCTCTGTGGACCCGATCCCGCCTTTCAGCGAATCCCGCCGGTCCGTGGCCGATGACGCGCAGGAGGCATCGTATTTCGCCGCATCGGCGAGGATCGCCAGCTTGTCGAGCAGCTCCATGCCACGTGATCCCGCCAATGTTCCTCCTATGTTCTAGTATCACCGCGCGGGTTTGCAAGCCTCCGCCGATGTGGTGCGATGCCGTCCATCGAAGGAGACCCAAATGCCTCATGCCCCCGCCACCTGGTCGCGCATCCCGTCCTACACCAACCCGTCTTTTTCCAAAGACGGCGCGCGGCTGTTCCACCTGCGCGGCGAGGGGCTGCCGCAGCTCTGGGTCATGAACATCGATGGCAGCGACGCCAGCGCGCTCACAAGCTTCGATGAGAAAATCGCCTTCCTGCGCCGCGCCCCCAACGATGACCGCGTGATCGTCGGCATCGATGCCGGCGGGGACGAGCGCCAGCAATTCCACCTCGTCTCGCCGGACGGCACCATCCGCGCGCTGACCTCCGCCCCCGACGTCATCCACAATTTCGGCGCCTGGTCGCCGGACGGCGAGCGCATCGCCTATTCCGCGAACGACCGCGACGAGCGGGTGTTTGACGTGCTGGTAATGGAGCTCGCCTCCGGCGCCGTCACACAGGTGATGGAAGGCCGCGGCCAGTTCTCCATCACCGGCTGGAACGGTGACCGGCTCTCGGTGATCGAAGACCACAGCAGCAGCGACCAGCGGCTATGGATCATCGACCTGCTCTCCGGCGAGCGCCGCCAGATCCCGCAGCCCGGCCTCACCCGCTACGCCCAGATCCGCTGGACGCAGGACGGCGCGCTGATGGGCCTCACCGATCATGGCAGCGCGGATTTCATGCGCCTGTGCCGGATCGATCCCGCCAACGGCGGCGTCTCACTGGTGCACGAGGCCCCCGGTTGCGATGTCGACTCCTGGTCCCAGGCCCCCGATCGCGGCCGCCTCGCCGTCATTGTGAACCAGGACGGCTACGGCCTGCCGAGCGTGGACGGCACAGCGATCGAAGGCCTGCCTCACGGCGTTGCCAGCGATCTCGCCTGGTCGCCGGACGGCCAGACCCTGGCCTTCACCGCGCAATCCCCCACCACTCCCCCCGGCATCTGGCTGTGGCGCGACGGCACGGCCGCCGCCCTGGTCCACCCCGATCTCGCGGCCCTGGGCATCGACGCCGCCACACTTCCCGACTGGCGCCTCGTGAGCTGGACCGCCGAGGACGGCACCAAGATCCCCGGCTTCCTGGTCGAGCCCGCAACCACGGCCCCTGGTGCCGGCCGCCCCGCCGTCATCTGGGTCCATGGCGGCCCCGCCTCGCAGTCCCGCCCCAATTTCCGCGCCGACATTCAGATGCTGGTGGACCAGGGCTATGCCGTCTTGCTTCCCAATGTTCGCGGCAGCACCGGCTATGGCCGCGCCTCGATGGAAAGCGATGATGTCGGCCTCCGTCCCGCAGCCCTGGCCGACCTCGCCGCCGGCCGCCACTGGCTGGCTGGGCAACCCGGCATCGACGCCGCCAAAATCGGCGTGATGGGCCAGTCCTATGGCGGCTGGATGGTGCTGGCCGCCATCACGCTCTACCCCGAGCTCTGGCGCGCCGCCGTGGACTATTACGGCATCGCAGACTTCGTGACGCTGCTGGAGCGCACCGGCCCCTGGCGCCGCGACCACCGCGCCCGCGAATACGGCTTCCCCGAGACCGAGCCCAATCTGTTCGCCCAGATCTCCCCCATCCACCACATCGCCAATGTCACGGCACCCCTGCTCGTTGCCCACGGCAACCGCGACCCCCGCGTGCCCAAGCACGAGAGCGACCAGTTCGTGACCGCAATGGCCGAACGCCAGAAGAAGGTGCGCTACCTGGAGTTCGACTACGCCGGCCACGGCTTCATCCGCCCGCAGCACCGCATCGACATCTACGAGGCGGTCGCCGCACATTTTGCGGAACATCTGGCATGAGCACCGCATCACCGCTCCGGACCTGGCGCACCCCGATCATCGGCAAGCACGGTGCGGCCGCCGCCAACCACCCGATGGCCACCCAGGCGGGCCTCGACATCCTCCGCGCCGGCGGCAACGCGATCGACGCCGCGGTGGCGATCTCGCTGACGTTGGGGGTTGTCGAACCCCACATGTCGGGCCTCGGCGGCGACGGCTTCTATCACCTCTGGCACAACGGCAAGGCGGAGGTGATCAACGGCTGCGGCTTCGCCCCGGCAACCGCCACACCGGAAGAATATGCCGGTGGCATGGACACCACCGGCCCCCGCTCTGTCTCGGTCCCCGGCTCACTCGGCGGCATCGCCACCATGCACGCACGCCACGGCCGCCTCCCCTGGGCGCAGCTCTGCCAGCCCGCCATCGCCCAGGCCCGCCAGGGCTTCGGCGCCTCCCCCCACTACGTGAACTTCGTCCGCGACAACCGCCCCAGATTCGACCCGGTGGCGGACGAGCTGTACCGCGCGCCCGAAACCGCGTGGCCCGTCGTTCAGGAAATGCTCGCCCAGACCCTGGAGGAGATCGCAGCCGACGGCGCCGAGACCTTCTATCGCGGCAAACTCGCCCGCCGGATCGGAGGCAACGGGACGTTGATCACCGAGGCCGACCTCGCGCGCTACGAACCCGAAATCCAGGCCCCGATCGCCATCACCTATAAAGGCTGGCAGATCAGCCAGACACCGCCCAACTCCACCGGTTTCGCCACCTTGCAGATGCTGAAGCTGCTGGAGCGGTATGACCTCGCCAGCCTCTCGCCGGCCGATCGCGTCCACATCATGGTCGAAGCGAAGAAGCGCGCCTTCCTCGACCGTGAGCGCTACGGCGCTGACCCGCGCTTCGAGACCGTCCCGGTCGAGATGCTGCTTTCAGACGCCAATATCGACCGCCATTTCGCCAAGATCAACCTCCACCACGCCGCCGAACTGTCCCTGCTCGACCCGCCACAGGAAGCCGATACCACCTATTTCGCGGTGATCGACGCAGACGGCAACGCGGTCTCAGCCATCCAAAGCCTCAACTCCGCCTTCGGCTCGGGCTGCATGGCCGGCGACACCGGCATCCTGCTCAACAACCGCATGGCCTACTGGCATCTGGCGGACAGCCACCCCAACCGCCTCGCCCCGTTCAAGCGCGTCCGCCACACCATGAACGCGCCGATGATCCACAAGGACGGCAAGCTCCTGGCCGTCCTTGGCACCCCGGGGGCGGACAACCAGGTGCAGGTCAACTTCCAGGTCATCGCGGCCCTGCTGGAGGACAACGACAACCCGCAACAGGCCGTCGAACGCCCGCGTTGGACGAGCAGCCAGCCCGGCCAGGGTGCGAACTGGCCCCATGCCGGTGACGGCACCCTCACCATCGAGACCGGCTTTGGCGAAGACATTCTCACCAACCTCGAACGCCGCGGCCACCGCCTCACCCGCGTGCCGCCGTTGGGCGGCCCGTGCGCGATGAACGTGATCGCTCTGACCGACTGGGGGATGCGCATCGCAGGCTCCGACCCGAGGCGGGACGGCTGGTCGGGCGCGTATTGACGGCGGCTACGGTCGCAGATAGCTCCAGCCCTGCTCCTGCAGCTCGGCGATGCGAACCACGCCGGAAGGCACCACCCGAGCCCCTTCGACCAGCACGATTTTCTTTCCCTCTTCCTTCTCACGCCCCTGGATCGTGTTGTTGCACGCCGACAAGGTCACGCCCTTCAACGACGCCAGGCCGTCCTTTACCGGGCTGAGATCGGCGCGCAGCATGGCCAGGCCCGGCCCAAAGCACACCAACTCCAGCGCGGCCGCCTCGCCACGCGCGCCGTAATCGCGCTGCATCGCGCCCATGTTGTGGATCACGAGATCCATGGTGCCGGCGTCGCTGCTGCTGACCTGAAACACCACGCGGTGATGCTTGCTCTCGGCATGGGCGGGCCTTGCGAGCAAGGCGCCCAAGCCGCCCAAAAGGGCTGCGACCGTGGTTGCGGCGACGGCAAAAACGCTGCGGCGAGGTGTCATGGCAATCTCCGGTCAGGGCCGCTTGCCGACCTCATCCAGGTGCCCGGCACTCACACATCATCTGCCCGGCAGGTCCCCAACGCCAGCCCCATGATCCGCTCTCAAAGACCCGAAAAGTTTTTGCTTCTTTTTTCAAAAAGAAGCGCTTGCTCAACTCCCGCTCCGCTCCGCCACATCATCCCCAATCGCAATCGCCGCCGTCAGCCCCGGGCTCTCGATCCCGAACAGATTGACGAGCCCCGAAACCCCATGTACCGCCTCCGCCTGCACCACAAAATCGCACGCCGGCGCCCCCTGTGCGGACAGCTTCGGCCGAACCCCCGCATATCCCGGCTGCAGCGCCCCATCCGCCAGCCCCGGCCAATACCGCCGGATCACATCATAAAACCCATCCGCCCGCCGCGGATCGACCGTGTAATCGATCGTATCGATCCACTCCACATCCGGCCCGAACCGTGCCTGCCCGCCCAGATCGATGGTCAGATGCACCCCAAGCCCGCCCGCCACCGGTGCCGGATAAATCAGCCGTGAAAACGGCGAGCGCCCCGCCAAGGTGAAATAACACCCGCGCGCATAATACTGCCGCGGCACCAGCTGGCTCGGCATCCCCACGATCGCGCGTGCCAGCCCCGTCGCATGCAGCCCCGCGCAATTCACCAGGGTTCGGCAGCGCAGCGCCATCGGCTCCGCACCACCAACGTCGATCTCCACCCCGCCATCCACCGCACGCCCGCCGAGAACCGGGCTGTGGAACACGAACATGGCGCCATGCGCCTCCGCATCGCCCTGGAGTGCGACCATGTAGGAATGGCTGTCCACAATCCCCGTCTCCGGCGACCACAGGGCGGACGTGCAAACCAGCTCAGGCTCCATCCCCCGCGCCTCAGCGGCAGAAACCCGCCGCATCCCCTCCACCCCGTTGGCCTGCGCCCGGGCCATAATCCCATCGAGCCGCTCATCCTCCTCGTCAGACGTCGCCACGATCAGCTTCCCGCATTTGCTGTAATCAACCCCCCGCTCATCGCAGTAGGCGTACAGCATCCGCCGTCCCTCGACGCAGAACCGCGCCATCAGGCTGTCTTGGGGATAATAGATCCCGGCATGCACCACCTCGCTGTTGCGAGACGACGTCTCAGTCCCGATCGCCTCCGCCGCGTCCAGCACGATCACCTCGCGCCCCGCCACAGCCAGCGCCCGCGCCACCGCGATTCCCACCACGCCGGCGCCCACCACCACCGCATCCACCGATTCCATCGTTGGCCCCAAACCAATTTCGGTCATGATGTCATCTAGTGTCGTGATTCTGAAATTCGCAGGGCGAATTTCTGGTGCGGGACACTAGAAACAATAGGTTAGTGGCCCGCTTTACCAGGAATTCGCCTTGCGAATTTCTGGTGCGGGACACTAGCGACCGTACGGGCCACCGGCAGCGTGGACCACCGCCAGCAAGGGACAGACACCGATGGATCGCCGCTCCTTCCTCGCCGGAACCGCAGCCACTCTCGCGACCCCGCACGTCGCCAGCGCCCAGGGTAAATCGATCCTCCGCTTCGTCCCGGACGCCGACCTGTCGATCCTCGACCCCACCTTCGTCACCGCCTACCAGACGCGTGACCACGGCTTTCTCGTCTATGACACGCTGTTCGGCCAGGATCAGTCCTACACGGCGCGCCCCCAGATGCTCGAAGGCCACACGGTCGAGCGAGACGGGCTCGAATGGCGCCTCACCCTCCGCGAAGGGCTCATGTTCCACGACGGCGAAAAGGTCCTGGCCAGAGACGCCGCCGCCTCCATCCGCCGCTGGGCCCGCCGAGACGTCTTTGGCCAGGCGCTGGCTGCCGCCACCAACGAGATCACCGCACCAGACGACCGTACCATCGTCCTCCGCCTGAAGGAGCCTTTCCCCCTCCTGCCGGACGCGCTGTCCAAAACCTCGCCCATGATGTGCGGCATCATGCCCGCCCGCATCGCCGAGCAGGACCCAACGAAGCCCATCACCGACCCGACCGGCAGCGGCCCCTACCGCTACAACGCGGCCGAACGCATCGCCGGCGCCCGCGTGGTCTATGATAAATTCAACGGCTACCTACCCCGCCAGGAACCACCCGAGCGCACCGCCGGCGCCAAGATCGCCCATTTCGAGCGCATCGAATGGACCATCCTGCAAGACGCCGCCACCGCATCGGCCGCCCTGCAGCGCGGCGAGGTGGATTGGTGGTATACCCCCTCCGCTGACCTCCTCCCGCTCCTAGAACGCAGCAGGGGCGTCGCTCTGCGTGTCGTCGTCCCCACCGGCACCATCGCCACGATGCGCCTCAACCACACCCAACCGCCGTTCAACAACCCCGCCCTCCGCCGCGCCCTCTTCGGCGCCATCACCCAGTCGGACTATATGACCGCCGTGAACGGCGACGACCGCAGGCGCTGGAACGACAATGTCGGCTATTTCTGCCCCAACACGCCCATGGCCAGCACAGCCGGCATGCAGGCCCTCGCCAGCCCCCGCAATCTCGACCAGGTCCGCCGCGACATCGCAGCCTCCGGCTACAAGGGCGAGACCGTTCTTCTCATCGCCCCCCAGGACATCGCCAGCGTCAAGGCGCTCGCCGACGTCACCGCCGACCTCCTCAAACGCATCGGCCTCAACCTCGAGATCGCCACCACCGACTGGGCCAGCTCCATCCAGCGCCGCTTCAAGACCGGCCTGCCCTCCGAAGGCGGCTGGAGCATCTTCCAGACCAGCTGGGCCGGCACCGACCACATCAACCCCGCCGGCCACGTCTTCCTGCGCGGGAACGGACGCGACGCCGCCCCCGGCTGGCCGGACAGCCCCCGCATCGAACAGCTGCGCACCGATTGGCTCCACGCCACCACGCTGGCCGCCCAGAAAACCCTCGCCGAACAGCTCCAGCTTCAGGCCTTCCAGGACGTCCCCTACATCCCCCTCGGCCAGACCATCACCACAACCGCCTATCGCTCGGACCTTGCGGGGATGCTCGATGGGTTGCCGTTGTTTTGGAATTTGAAGCGGTAGAAGTTCTTTTTTGCAAAAAAGAACCAAAAAACGTTCGGGGTTCTTACTCCACCCGCCCCAAAGCCCGAAGCGCCGACACGCCGGCCGGGTCCTCAAAACCCGCCAGCCGAGCGCCGGCAAGCTGGGCAAACCGCAGCAGCATGATCCGCCGCCGCGCCGGCGCGATCGGGTGCGCCACCGGCTCGCGCAGGATCTCCGCGACGTCGCATGCAACGATGAGCCCGGTCTCCTCCGGCAGCAGCGCCTGCGGAAATGCGTCGTCCACAGCGAAATACAGCGCATCGGAAAAGGCGCGATAATCCTGCCATTTACGGTCGGCAACGAAGTCGGCAACACCGGACTTGATCTCGATGCACACAAGCCCGCCATCGGGCTTCAACGCCAGAATATCGGCCCTGCGCCCATCCGGCAGCCTCACCTCATGCAGCGGCGTCCACCCCAGCGCCAGGCACAGCCGCCCGGCCTCCCGCCGGATCCGCGCCGTGCGATCCGGCGCGCTCATCCCCCGATCGCGTCGATCGCTCGCGCAAGCGCCACATCCTTGTCCGACAGCCCACCGGCGTCATGGGTGGACAGCGTGATGTCCACCCGGTTCCACACGTTGAACCATTCCGGATGATGCCCCTGCGTCTCGGCCAGCAGCGCCACCCGGCTCATGAAGCCCCAGGCGGCGGAGAAATCCGCAAACCGAAAGCTGCGGAAGATGGCATCGCGCCCCTCCACCATTCGCCAGTCCGGCAACAGCGCAGGAAGCTCGGCGCGCGCGGCAGCATCGAGTGTCTCCGGCATAACAGATCTCCTTGACCGTCGGCCCGCCTTATGGCCGGGTCCGGATATGGCAAACCATGACCCGCCCCGCCCGCATCACACAACCCCGCCCACCGAGGACGACATCATCGAGCTCGCCGAACAGGCCCTCGCCTCGATCCCCGAAGCGCTGCGCGCCCACATCAAAGGTGTTGGCATCCGCGTCGAGGACCTCGCCGACGACGAGATCCTCGCCACCATGGGAATCGAAAGCCCCTACGACCTCACCGGCCTCTACCACGGCACACCGCTCGGCGCCCGCAGCGTGGCCGACATCGCGCGCCCGCCGGACCTGATCTTCCTCTACCGCTTCGCCATCCTGCTTGAATGGATCGAAACCGGCGACGATCTGGCCGATCTGGTGCGCACCGTGCTCATCCACGAGATCGCGCACCATTTCGGCTTTTCAGACGACGAGATCGACCGGCTTGAGCAGGAATAAGGTGCTTCAGGCCGCCTTGAGATAGGTGGCGAGCTTGGTCAGCGCGGTCGCCTTGTCGGTCTCGTCGATCGCGGCAAGCTCAGCCGCCATCCGGTCCAGCGCCGCCTCATAGATCTGCCGCTCGGAGAAGCTCTGATCCGGCTGCCCCGCATTGCGATGCAGATCACGCACCACCTCGGCGATCGCCATCGGATCGCCCGAGTTGATCTTCGCCTCATATTCCTGCGCCCGGCGCGACCACATCGTCCGCTTCACCCGCGCCCGGCCCTTCAAGGTCGCCAACGCCTCGTCATAGGCCTTCTTGGTGGACAGCCGGCGCAGCCCCGCGCTTCGCGCCTTGGAGACCGGCACGCGCAACGTCATGCGGTTCTCCTGGAAGGTGATGTGAATCAGCTCCAAGGTCTGCCCGGCGATCACCTCAGAAGCGATCTTCTCCACCTGGCCCACGCCATGCGTCGGATAGACCACGAAGTCGCCTGCCGAAAACGTCTCATCCTTGTTGGACGCGCGCGAGATCGGCGCCGGGCGCCCGCCCATCTGAATGCCCTGATGATGCTGCGGCGTGGGGCGCGCAACCACAGGCTCCTGAACCTGGATCGGGGACGTGGCGGTCTCGTGGGAAACATTGTCGGACATGGAGGCAGCACCCTCTTCGTCGCTGGAGGTGAACACAAATCGAAACACGCCCGCCTTCACGCGCCAAAACGGCGCGGAAGCCCGGCTGCGGTCTGCGAGGCGTCCAGCCACCGGCCGGAACACCCCTTATTGGATGGCGGCCGAGACGCGCATGGCGCGCATCATTCCCGGCAGGCGGAGGCGATACCACAAAATGGGCCCCGCGTCATGCCGGCATGAAGATGTGACGGATCGGTGACGAACGCGCTGAGCAGGCCTTCGCCCGATGCGGCGCGCCCTGGGCGGGCGGCTGGTCGCCGACGTGTCCCAGGACCTGATCACGAACTAGTGTCCCGGACCAGAAATTCGCAAGGCGAATTCCTGGTAAAACGGGCCACTAACCTATTGATCCTAATGTATCCTAGTGTCGACTGATTCCGAATTTCGCCCTGCGAATTTCAAAATCACGACACTAGAGTGGACTTGGCAAGCCGGCATCGATGCGCCTTCTTGCCGCCCCATGATCATTGAACGGTCATCGAAAACTTGCCTCCGATATTGCTGCCGTTCAGCCCGGCGACAGTGCCGGATGCCGCACCGCCATCGGACATCACGCCACCGCTCATCCTGAAACCAAAACCCGGACAGACAACATCCAACGCGAACGCGCCCGTCGTGGACTGGAAGCGGCCATCCGCCGGACAACGATCGCCCTTCTCATTGATGTATTGGGCAGCAACCGCTCCGTTGGCGGCATAGATCACCAGCCGGCTGGTCGCCTGATTGCTCCAGCGGATCAGCCAGCTTCCCGTTTGAAATTGGCTCGCCGCCGGAAGAGCGACCTTGGGCGCCGCGGCCGATGCGCTCGCCACCACCGCAGGCTGCCGCGCAGCGCGGTTCGCCGCCAGACCGGCAAACCGGCCCTTCGGGAATTGCCGTAGATACTCGTTGAAGTCGGCCGGATTCGTGCTGTTGACGATGGATTGCCAGAACAGGTTTTCCGTCTCCAACGCAGCGGCGCCGGATCCTTGAGCAGACGGCGCGGGCGCGATAGCGGCTGGCGAGGCATTCGCGAAATAAAACTCACCATCGACAGGCGATATCGCAAGCCAGGGCTGCTGCGCTCCCCCCGTCGCCGCCTTCACCCGAAGACCAACCTGGTTGAAGGCCTGAAACACCGGAAGCCCGGGCGTTCGCATGGTTTCGGCCAAAGCCTTGGTAAACGGGCTGTTGCCGCTGGTCCCGTCCGACGCGACGGCGCCCGGCTGGGTCGCATAGGCGATCAGCGTCCCCTCCGGCGCCTTGATCTGCGCCAGACCGCCGGTGGCCGCCCGCAAGCCGCGGCCGCCGAACGGATTGTTGCGGCAAGCATCCAAAATCACGATGTTGAGCTTGGTTCCGCTGCCTTCCATCTGGCTCAGCACGACCTGCGCATCGACCATCTGGAACGGCAGATCCCTGCGCTGCGTTGGGTTCGCATTGACCGGAACCAGAAAATTGGCCCCATCGACCTGCATGCCGTGGCCGGCATAGTAGAACAACGCGACCGATGCGCCCTGGATCTCGTTGCCGAAGGATTCCACCGCGCTGTCGAACTGGGCCTTGCTGAGATTGGTCTGGGCCTTCCCGCCGATCAGGATGAACCCGAGGCCTTGCAGCGTATCGGCGATCAGCTTTGCGTCGTTGGTCGGATTGGCGAGGCGGCTGACGCTCTCGTAAGCCCCATTGCCGATCACCAGCGCCACCCGCCGGCCCTGCGTCTCCGCCTGCGCCGGGGCATAGGCCGCCAACAGCAGACACAAAAGCACCAAAAGCCGCAACACCGACACCATCACCGCCTCCCATCTCTCCGCATGTCCCACCGACGGTGAGCAAGGCCGCGCCTGACCGTGCACCAAATCGCACGATTTTGGATCGGCCGGCAGCATCGGCCGGGCGATCATTTTCGTGTGATCGCAGACGAAGACACCGGGCAAAGATGCAGATACGCAACCCGATTTGTGGCAGCGTGCCCTGCCCTGAGGATTGACAGACGGATCGGAGATCGAGGTGGCGAAGATCGGACTGGCCTGTTGTGCGGCTCTTGCCGCAGCTCTCCTGGCGCATGATGCCCAGGCGCAGAACTGTCTCGGCCGCCCGGATTTCGACGCCTGCATGGCAGCCCCCCTGGCTGCCGCCCAGCAGCGCAATGCCCTGGCCCAGCAGCAGCTCTTCCAGGGCTATCTGCAGCAGTTCGGCCCCTGGCTGAAGGAGCAGTACACCCACTACCAGGGCCCGATGTCCTTCATGCAGTTCGCCTATTGGAACATGATGACGGCCAACGGCACCAATATCCAAGGTGCGATCGACAACCAGCGCCGCGTCTTCGAAGGCAACCAGCGCGCCGCCAACACGCTGCGCCAGGGCGGCGAGGACTACATCGCAGGCATGAGAGACAACAGCCGCCGCAACGATGCCGCCGTCGAGCAGTTCGACCGCGGCGCCATTCGCGGCGCCGTCCCGCAGATCGACCCGCAGACCGGGCAGTCGGTCGATCTGCCCTACGCCCAACCTTACAACCAGCCCTTCCGATCCGGCGGGGATGTCTACGTCCAGAACCAATCCGGTTACTACAAATGGAATGGCTCCGCCTGGCAGCCGATGCTGCCCGGCCGATGATCCTGCGGACGCGGTCCGGCAGACCACACGAATGAAGGAGCGATGCGTGACACGTCGTTTGACCGGAGCCGCGTTGCTCCTGATGGTATCGGTCGCGGTGCACGCCACGAGCCATGCGCAGCCCTCGCGGGTGGAGAACCTGCCGTCCCGCGATTTCCCGCCGGCGCCCGGCGCGGAGGACGCGCCCGGATTTGACTCACCCGCCCCTGGCTTCGGCAATCAGGGCGCCGGCCCCCGCGTCCCGCCCCAGCCGCAGCGGCGGAACTTCGCCGATGAGCTGACGGATTTCGGCGTGGCGCCGCGCACGCAGATGCAGGTCAATGTCGGCACCGAGACGCCCACCACGATCCCCGGCGGCCACGTGATCACCACGGCCGAGATGACAAAGGCCGCGGACCTGGGTGTTGTGATCGTGGACGTTCTGGACGGCGCGCCGCATGCCTCCATCCCCGGCGCTTTGCTGATGCCCGGTGCCGGCAATCCCGGAAGCTTCTCCGACATAACGCAGACAAACCTCTGGAATGCGCTGAAACAGGCCACGGACGCCAACCCCGACCGTCCGATCGCCTTCCTTTGCGCCGGCTCGCGCTGCTGGGAGTCCTACAACGCCGCGCTCCGCGCCGAGAAAATGGGCTTCAAGGTGGTGCTGTGGTATCGCGGCGGTCTTGCCGCGTGGCAGGCAGCCGGCCTGCCGATGACGCGGCCAGGCAATCCGAGACCGGCCTCCGCTCCGCGAAACAACAGCCCGGGTTTCGGCAGTCCGGGCTGATCCACGGTCCTTCAGGCGATGTCTGTCCCGGAGGCCTCGCGTGATCATCAATGCGATCGAAAGGCGTCACAGCGATTCCGCCGCCCTACCGGCCATCGAAACGTCCAGTGGCCGGCAACTTCGATCGCGTCGCCTTCGTCAACCTTCCTGGATCGCCGCCTTAACGATCTTCGAAAACACTTCTTCACCCATCAAGTCCTTCAAATATTCCTCGCATATTTCCAACGTCAATTCTTTCGCCTTCTTTTTCTTGCCATGGTGGTTGCCAAGCCAGACATCTATCCCTTTTGCCAGCGTATTCTTGAGTGCCGGCATCGCGAGCGCGATAAGCTTCTCTCGAACTTTTGCCTTCATACTCGGCGGCACATCGCTGATCGCCTCCTCTATCGCCGGAGCGCTCCCAGCCTTGACGAATTTCGGGAAGCCATCAGCGAGGCCCAGAAAGACCAATTCGAGCACCAAATTCGCTGCGATCGATCCGATCGTGAGTTCCGTATCCGTGTGATAGGCTTTTGACGCACTGAATTCTGCAACACTGACTGTGGTTTTGAGCCCGACGCCTGCCAGCCTCACGAGACCCGCCCCCGGCCCCGTCGCTGCGGCCCCGAGCACGCCGATCATGAAGACGCAGGTGTTCTTCACCGTCGTGAGATGCTTGACCATCAGCTCATTGTGGCTCTGCTCGAAAAAGTTCAGCAGAGCGGCATTACCGGCCGCCTCGTCGAAAGCCATGACGCCTTCGTGCATTTTCTCCAACGCGGGAAGCATGTGCGGACCACTGGCCAAGCGGATCGCGGAGCTGAACTCTGTCCAACCATTCGAAAGTCCGTCCTGAAAGTTCTTCAGTGCGTCGGCGTAGTTTTTATCCCGAGCTCCGCCTGAAGCTTTCATCACGTCGTCAACAACACTCTGTGCCGCGTCCACCAATTTTCGTGTCAGATGGACAACGTCTTTAAAATGGGCTTGCGCATCTTTGATAGATTTTTTTACGAATTCATTGTCAGGCTGATCTTGGTAATAACCATCAAGGCTCCTGCAGACATTTTTCGCCTTGTCCGTATATCGATAAATATCTCCTACTGAAACAGGCAGCAAATCATCGTGCAACTTTTTGTTGCGCCATTGATTTTCTTCTTCGTCACTCTTCTTTTTGTAATTGTCGGCTGCTTTTCTTCTCTCGGGGTTCAGGCGTTTATTCCGCTCCTCGTCAGATTCGTCGGCAGCAAAATGCACCTTGTTGTCTGCCTGGACAACGGCGGAATGCGCCACCTTGATCCGCGGTCGCTCGCTAGCACCCAGCGGTGGCGTGTTCGGCAGCGCATCCTTGCTCCATGTCTTCCATTCAGCTGCCGTCACATCCATCTTCTGGGACTCGGAGCGATTGTCGGGTTTCGCCTTGCTCGCCGCGACCCGCCGGTTATGGTCTTCTTTCCATGCCCTTTGCTTCTGCATCTCTTGTTCGTGTGTCCAGCCCGTCGGTCCTGACTCAATCGAAGGTTGGCTATCGGTCACGGGCGTGTCTCGTGCTTGTGGTTGGCGGATATGGTCAGGCGAGGGCCGCGACCATCGATTTCAGCGTGCTCTCGCAGACTGACGCGATATCGACCTTGACCAGCGGGTTGCTGTCCATGAGCGCGATCGAGTCGTGTTCGAGGAAGGCGATCATCTCCAGGAGCTGCTGGCGGAACTCGGCCTTGACGGTGACAAGCTCCGCGCCGGTTTTCGCAACAGCCGCCATCTGCAGCTCCTTCGCGAGTTCGCCGTCGAACTTGCCGAAGATCGCATCGAGATGGACCTGGAAGTCCTTCTCCATCTGCTCCGCCGCGGGATCATCGCTGTACAGGTCGTCCAGCGCTGCCTTCAGCTTCTGGACCTCGCCATGGGCGTGCTGCTCGGCCTGCTGCCACTGCGCGCTGAGGCCCTGGAACAGCTTCAACGCATCCGCACCGCCTGGCGCCGGCCCATCAGCCACGCCCGCACCGCCCGCACCGCCCGAAGACGCGACGGGCGGGTAGCGTGTCGGGTCAACGCCAAACACCTCAGCCATGAACTTATCTTGCTCGGGTGTCGGCATGCGAACTCTGGCTCCGCGCGGTCCACCTGTATATGGACCCTATTGCACACGGATCAATTTTGCGTACACGGCGCGGTCAACACAGTTTCGTGTGGTCGCAATCCGGGCATTCGAAAGCCCATACGACCTGCGTCTGTCATTCAGCCGCCATCGCATACGCCTCCAGCGGCGCACATGTGCACACCAAGTTCCGGTCGCCATACACATTGTCCACCCGCTTCACCGGCGGCCAATACTTGCTGGTCGTGGTGAACGGCAGAGGGAACGCCGCTTCCTGGCGACTGTAAGGATGCATCCACGAGAGCGCCGTCACCTCGGCCGCGGTATGCGGCGCGTTCTTCAGCGGGTTGTCGGCCCGGTCCATCCGTCCATCGCCGATCGCCCGGATTTCGGCGCGGATCTGGATCATCGCGGCGCAGAACCGGTCCATCTCCGCCTTGGTCTCGCTTTCGGTCGGCTCGATCATCAGCGTGCCGGCCACCGGCCAGGACATGGTGGGCGCGTGATAGCCGAAATCCTGCAGGCGCTTGGCGATATCCTCCACCATCACGCCCGCCTCGGCCTGAAAGCCGCGGCAGTCGATGATGCATTCATGCGCCACCAGCCCGTTGGGCGCGGTGTAGAGAATCGGGTAATGCGAAGCCAGCCGCGTTGCCATGTAGTTGGCGTTGAGAATCGCGACCGACGTGGCCTTGGTCAGCCCGGCCGCCCCCATCATCCGGATATAGGCGTAGCTGATCGCCAGGATCAGCGCCGAGCCGAAGGGTGCCGCCGAAACCGGCCCATACCCGGTCGCAGGCCCGGCATCGCCGCGCTCGGGATGGTTCGGCAGATGCGGCACCAGATGCGCCGCCACCCCGATCGGCCCCACCCCCGGCCCGCCGCCGCCATGCGGAATGCAGAACGTCTTGTGCAGATTGAGATGGCACACATCCGCCCCGATCGCGCCGGGGCTGGTGAGCCCGACCTGCGCGTTCATGTTGGCGCCATCCATATAGACCTGTCCGCCATGGGCGTGGATCATCTGGCAGATGTCGCGGATGCTTTCCTCGAACACGCCATGCGTGCTGGGATATGTGATCATCAGCGCCGCCAGGCGGCCGGAATACTGCGCGGCCTTGGCGGTCAGATCGGCGAGATCGACATTGCCGTCCCGGTCACACGCCGTCACCACCACCTGATACCCGCACATGGTGGCCGAGGCCGGGTTGGTGCCATGCGCGCTGCTGGGGATCAGACAGATGTCACGATGGCCCTCGTTGTTGGCCTCATGAAACGCCCGGATGGCGAGCAGCCCGGCATATTCGCCCTGGCTGCCGGCGTTGGGCTGCAGCGAGATCCCGGCAAAGCCGGTCGCAGCCATCAGCCAGACGGACAGATTGTCGATCAGATGCCGATACCCCTTGGTCTGCGCCTGCGGGGCGAACGGGTGGATATCGGCGAACCCCGGCAGCGAGATCGGCATCATCTCCGCCGTCGCATTGAGCTTCATGGTGCAGGAGCCGAGCGGGATCATGGAGCGGTTGAGCGCCACATCCTTGTCCTCAAGCCGCTTGAGATACCGCAGCATCTCGTGCTCGGCATGATGCGCGTTGAACACGGTGGCGGTCAGGAACGGCGTGCGGCGCACCAGCGCCGCCGGGATCGAGACGGCAGCCTCGCCCAAAATGCCGGCCAGCACGGCGGCCAGCTGCTCCAGCTCATGGCGCGTCACGGTTTCATCGAGCGCGATGGCAACGCCGGTGGCGTCAAGGCGGCGCAGGTTGAAGCCCAGCGCCGCGGCCCCGCTCATCAGGGCGGGTGCCCGATCGCCGGCCTCGATTGCGATCGTGTCGAAGAACGCGTCATGGCGCAGCGACAGCCCGCCCTGGATCGCCGCCGCCGCCAGCAGGCGCGCCTGAAGATTGATGCGCCGCGCAATGCGGGTGAGGCCGGCGGGTCCGTGCCAGGCGGCATAGAACCCGGCGATCACGGCCAGCAGGACCTGTGCGGTGCAGATGTTGGAGGTCGCCTTCTCGCGGCGGATATGCTGCTCGCGTGTCTGCAACGCGAGGCGCATGGCGGGATGGCCCGCCGCGTCCTGGCTGACGCCGACCAGCCGGCCCGGCATGGCGCGCTTGTATTTGTCCGACGTCGCAAAGAACCCGGCATGCGGCCCGCCAAAGCCCATCGGCACGCCGAAACGCTGCGCCGAGCCGACAACGACATCAGCCCCCATCTCACCGGGAGGGGTCAGCAAGGTGAGACTCAGCAGGTCGGCCGCCACGATGGCAAGCGCGCCCACGTCATGCGCGGCGGCGATCTCGGCGGAGAGATCGCGTACCGCCCCGGTGGTGCCGGGATATTGCAGCACCACGGCAAACGGCGCCGCCGCCCGGATCGCATCGCAATCCCCCGGCGCCACATCGACCAAGCTCAGCCCCAACGGCCAGGCCCGCGTCGCCAGCACCGCGCGGGTCTGCGGGTGCAGGTCGGACGCCACCACGATCACGCTGCTTTTCGCCTTCGCCACCCCATGCGCCATGCTGACGGCCTCGGCCGCGGCGGTCGCCTCATCGAGCAGCGACGCGTTGGCGATGCCCAACCCCGTCAGATCACAGATCATTGTCTGGAAGTTGATCAGCGCCTCCAGCCGGCCTTGGGCGATCTCGGCCTGATACGGCGTATAGGCGGTGTACCAGCCGGGATTCTCCAGCACGTTGCGCAGGATCACCGGCGGCGTGTGGGTGCCGTGATAGCCCTGGCCGATCAGCGAGCGGAACACCTTGTTCTGGGCGGCGAGACCGCGCAGCTCGGCGAGCACACCAGCCTCGTCGATGGCCGGCGGCAGGTCCATCGCCTGCTGCACCCGGATTGTGCCGGGCACCACCTTGGCCGCGAGATCGTCCAGCGTCGCGGCCCCGATCGCCTTCAGCATCGCGGCGATCTCGGTCTCGGACGGGGCGACATGACGCGCGACGAAGCTGTCGGCGGCTTCCAGGGCGGCCAGTTCATCAAGAGCGGTCATCATGCGGCCTCGACGAAGGCGGCGTAATCGGCCTCGTTCATCAGCTCGGCAAAGGCGGCGAGATCGGCGAGCTCCATCCGGAAGAACCAGGCATCGCCTTCGGGCTCGCGGTTCACCAGACCAGGCTCGTCCACAATGGCCGGATTGACCTCGACCACCCGCCCAGCGAGCGGGGCATAGACGTCAGACGCCGCCTTCACGCTCTCCACCACCGCACAGCCCTCGCCCTCGGCAACCTCGCGGCCCGGCTCGGGGAGCTCGACGAACACCACATCGCCCAGCGCCTCCTGGGCGTGCTGCGTGATGCCGATGGTGGCCACGGCGCCATCGAGGCGCACCCATTCATGATCCTTGGTGAAGCGTGTCTCGGTCATCGTGTGGGCTCCTTCAACGGGCGTAATTGTGGGGAACGAACGGCATGGGCACGATGCGGGCGGGCAGGGGCCTGCCGCGCACGAGCAGTGAAATCGCAGCACCGTCGGCGGCATGGGCGCGGGCGACATATCCCATGGCGATCGGCCCATCGACCGTCGGGCCGAAGCCGCCGGAGGTGACGGTGCCGATCACGGCGCCAGCGGCGTCGAGAATCTCGGTGCCGGCACGGGCGGGCGCGCGGCCATCCGGGCGGATGCCCACGCGCAGGCGGGTCGGCCCCGCCTCAAGCTGGCCACGGATCACATCGCCGCCCAGAAAATCCCACGCCATCTTGCGGCGCTTGTTGATGGCGAAGGTAAGCCCGGCCTCGACCGGCGAGGTCGTGGTGTCGATGTCGTTGCCATACAGCGGCAGCCCGGCCTCCAGCCGCAGGCTGTCGCGCGCGCCGAGCCCAGCGGGCGCGCAGTCCGGCTCGGCCAGCAGCAATCGCGCGAAATGTGAGGCAGTTGCGCCGGGCACGGAGATCTCGAACCCGTCCTCGCCGGTA
This sequence comes from uncultured Rhodospirillales bacterium, assembly GCA_903873995.1. GTDB lineage: Bacteria > Pseudomonadota > Alphaproteobacteria > Acetobacterales > Acetobacteraceae > CAIQQQ01. The sequence goes on along the minus strand of CAIQQQ010000180.1, from coordinate 1,215 downwards.
TAGCCGGATCGCGAAACCCGTATCGTGCCGACACCAGCGACGTCGAGATCGCGCACATCCATGAACGCCATCGTTGCAACATCCGGTGCGAACCGCGCCAGCACCGACATCGCCGACGGCCCCTGGAGCGCCAGCAGCGCGCGGTCCTCATGGCGGACGAGTGTGCAGTCCGGCGGCAGATTCGCCGCCACATGCGCGAAATCGGCATCCTTGCAGGCGGCGTTGACCACGAGGAACAACTCCTCGGCCCCGATCCGCGCCACCATGAAATCGTCGAGAATCCCGCCGGCCGCGTTGGTGAACAGCGAATAACGCTGCCGCCCAGGTTTCAGCCCCTGGATGTCGCCCGGAATCAGCTGCTCCAGCGCTGCGGTGGCGGACGGCCCGGCGAGTGTCGCCTGGCCCATATGCGACACATCGAACAGCCCGGCCTTGGCGCGTGTGTGCAGATGCTCGGCCATGATGCCGGCCGGATACTGCACCGGCATGGCATACCCCGCGAACGGCACCATCCGGGCGCCGAGTTCGCGATGCAGCGCATCGAGCGGCGTGGTTTTCAGTTGGTCCGACATGAGGCCCCCAAACACAGGTCACCCGGCGGCGTTTGCCGCAAGGATGACCCCCCTCTGTCGCGGAACCTGAGAGATTCAGACTGACCCAATTCGGGGCAACCCTTACTCCGTCGGTGCGTCCGCCTTACGGCGTCCGGCTTTCCAGAGATTCTTTATCCCGGGGCGGTCCCTGATGCCTGAGCGTTTCCGGGGGCCGGTTGCGCCTTCGGCGGCTGGCAACGCCAGCGCTCTCCCGCACGGGATGGTTCGAACCATTCCTGTGTGGACCATCGCGGGGCGCGGTTCAACCCGGAATCAACGGACCACTATGCCGTTCAACGGTTGCTTGCAGGGAGTGGAAGTTGCGGAGGCTGAAGGATGTTCATGGGGTTTTCTGATGTATACGGCGACGACTAATTGGACAACGTAAGATACCATAAAATATCTCGGATACGCCCCATGATTGCTTTGAGTCTCCACGCCGCCTTAATTGCTCACCTGGGTAGCCCGGCCCCCGCCGCGACCCATCTTGCCGCCTGCCCCTAAAATGGTTGACGCGATGACGAGCGGCTCGATTCAGCACCCGTGCGATTCCAGACATTGACCTCGCCAAGCTCTCCGTCGCTGAGAAGGATGCGCTGATCCTGTCTCTTCTGCCTCTGAT
>CAIQQQ010000179.1 GCA_903873995.1 uncultured Rhodospirillales bacterium | reverse complement strand
GGGGGGGGTGAAGTTGGGTTAGGCGATGAGCAGGGCCGCGCTGGCGGCCAGCATGACGACGGCGGTGACGCCGTGGATGCCGAAGGCGGCGGCGCGGCTTCCGCCGCTGCGCAGCACGATCACGGCGTCGCCAACCGGAATGAGGGTGGCGGCGGCCATGAAGGCGCCCAGCAGGTGCGTCGCGTGGTTGGCCAGCAGGATGAAGAGGAAGAGTCCAGAGGCGATGTCGCGCACCCCTTTGACATAGAGCCAAGGGTAGGGATCGCGGCCAGGGGATTGGTCGGAGGCCGGTACGACGGGCACGCCGTAGCCGGCGGCGGCCGCCCTGGGCGCGACGACGAACCGGGCGCCGAGGAAGATGATGCCGACGCCGATCGCGCCGGAGACGATGGAAGCAGCGGTCGTGAGCATGGTGGTCTTTCCTTTAGGCCGGCCGAATAACTAGCATTGCTAGAAATCGTGTCAACGAAAATATCTAGCGTTGACAGATTTCCGTTCGGCGGTAAAAGATTCGCATGTCCATTGCAGCCCGCCGTCACCGAGAACGCGCCCAGCGCCATGATTTGATCGTCGCCACCGCGCGCGATCTCGCCGAGGCCGAGGGGTGGGACGCCGTCACCACGCGCAGACTGGCCCAGCTCGTGGAGTACAGCCAGCCGGTGCTTTACAGCCACTTCGATGGCAAGGACGCGATCGTTCGCGCCGTCGCCATCGAGGGCTTCGCGGACCTCGCCGCGCAATTAACGCACGCGCGGTCGGGCGCTGATGAGCCGGGGCTGGCGTTAAGGGCGGTCTGCGGCGCCTACTTGGCCTTCGCCGCTGAACGGCCGGCGCTCTATGAGGCCATGTTCGTGTTGCCGATTGACGTGAAGTTCGCCAGCGAAGAAACACCGCCGGACCTGAAGGCGGCGTTTGGTGAATTGGTTGGCGCGATCAAACCCTTTGACGCCCATCCCGAACTGCGGACGGAGGTCGTCTGGGCCGCGCTGCATGGCTTGGCGGTCCTGCGTCGCGGCGGCCGCATCCCGGCGGACGCCCAGGAGGCGCGCATTGACCTGCTCGTCAGTCAGATTTCAGAGGCAGGCAGTCTGCGGGCATAGGGCTGCTGGAGTTGCTCGGCGACGATCAAGGGGCCACGCCATAGCAAGGGGCCACGCCATAGAACGGGCAGGAATGTACGCTAAGCGGACAAATGAAGAACGGCGTCCTATTCAGAAGCCCCAGCATCGCCCAAACGGCCAAATTTACCCGCGACCGCTAGCGACCGCGAAGGTTTATCCCTCTGAAAACGTCAATAACTTTTTTTAGCGTGGTTTTTCGCAGTTTCTATGGCGTGACCCCCGAAGGCCACTCGCAGGCCCCCCCCTTCTCGGCCATTGGGACTGGCTGCGTGCGGCGCGGAAGCGCTCTGCGAAAATCTTGATTTCTGCACAGGAGTCCGAGTTCGGTCGAGGCGCGCTTGCAGATTCAAGCGTCAGACTTTGACCACTAGGCAAGGCACGTCGAACCCAACTCCGCCAAATACGGCCTCGAGACTCACATCGCCAAGCCGGATGGCCAAGGCGCCTCACCTCCGTCTATGGGCACCCCACCGATCGCGCGCAGCCGCGACTCCTTGCACGCTACGCGGCTACCGGCCCGCTGACAGGCCCTCGACAAGAGCGTCGAACACGGCGCGGCAATGGGGCGCGGATCGCTGGTCCTCGTGGACGACGACCCATATCCCCAGCTCGATACTCAGGTCCTCTGGCAGGATCCGGACGAGGTCTGGGTCGCGGCCGAAGCGCGGCGACTGGCAGACGCCGATCCCGAAGCTGGCCCGGATGGCGGCGAGGAGCGCCAGGTTGCTGTCGGTGCGCAGGGCGAACGCCTGTTGCGCGAGCCACGGATAGCGCTGGATGATCGGGCGAAGCGCCGGGGTCTCCCGGTCAAACCCGACCAAATCGTGATGGGCGAGGTCGGCGATAGACCGTGGCGTTCCGCGCTCGGCCAGATAGCTGCGATGCGCGTAGAGGCCCAGTTCCGCCGACGGGACCCGGCGGCAGACCAGTGCGGCCTGGCGGGGTTCGACATTGCGCACGGCCACGTCGGCTTCGCGCTTGAGCAGGTCGTCCACCGCATTCGTGGCGACGAGTTCGATCGCCAGTGCCGGATTGCGCCGCCGCAGGCCCGCCAAGATGGGCGGCAGATGCTCTACCCCGATCACCTCGCTGGCGCTGATGCGGACGACGCCGGAGACCTGATCGGTCGCGGCGCTGGCCTGGCGCATCATAGCCGCCGCGGTCGACTGCAGGGCCTCGGCCTGTGGCCGTAGGGCCAGCCCCAGTTCGGTGGGCACCAGGCCCCTCTGGGTGCGGAGGAACAGATCGGCGCCCACCGCCGCTTCGAGCAGGTCGAGATGCCGGGCCACCGTGGGCTGGGTCAGCCCGAGCCTTCGTGCGGCCGCCGATTGGGATCCCTCCTGCAGCACGGCGAGGAAGGTACGGAACAGGCTCCAGTCCGGATCTCGGTTCATGGTTTTTTCTATAGCTGATCCTCCAAGAACCGCAATTTTCATTGTAGCCGGCCTGCGGCATCCCTATCGCCAACGAGGCGCGCCACTAAGGCCCCTCAGGGTCTGGAGGACTGATGATGAGGGGATTGACGGTCGTTTTAGGCGGCGGCGCGATCGGCGGCCGCGTGGTTGAGATCCTGGCGCAAAGGGGCGATCCCGTGCGCATCGCCCAGCGAACGGCGCCGGCCGAGTTGGCGGCGGGCGTGACGTTTGTCCGCTGCGACATCCTCAACGCCGCCGAGGTGGCCCGCGCGGTGGAAGGCGCGTCGCAGGTCTTGCTGGCCGTCGGGTTCGCCTATGACTCCCGGATCTGGCGGACGGCCTGGCCGACCACGATGCGCAATGTCGTGGAGGCCTGCGCCGCGGTCGGGGCGCGGGTGGTGTTCATCGACAACCTCTATCAACTCGGGCCGCAGACAGCGCCGCGGCGGGAAGACATGCCGCTCACCCGACGGGGGGGAAAGCCCGGCGTCCTGGTCGCCGCCACCCGGATCTGGATGGGTGCCACTGATCGCGTGCGCTTTGCCGCCCTGCGCTGCTCCGACTTCTACGGACCCGGGGTCGACGTGTCCCATCTGGGCCTCCTGGCGCTCGGCGAACTGGCCAAGGGCAAGGCGGCCCAGCTAGTGATTCCCCCTGACATTCCCCACGACTTCGCATATGCGCCGGACATCGCCCGGGCTGCCGTGCTGTTGCTGGATGCGCCCGACGACGCCTATGGTCAGGTCTGGAACATGCCCTGCGCGCCGACGCGCACGCCCCGGGAGATCATCAAACTGGCCGCCGCGGCCATTGGCCGGCCACCGAAGATCCTTGCGATCCCGTTCGGGCTCCTGCCGCTACTAGGTCTGTTTTCCCGGTTCATGAAGGAAGTGGTCGACGTGGGATTCACCTGGACCGGTCCCTACCATGTGGACGGAAGCAAGTTCGCCCGCCGCTTCGACTTCACGCCGACCACGTTTGAAGTGGGCGCAGCGGTCGCCGCGCGGTCATTCGCCGAACGGATCTAGCCCGTCCGTCCGGACGCCGAGGGACTTGTCCGCAAAGCCGGCGTTCCGGACGACTGCTGAGGGGGGATTGCGGACAAAAGTCGAGGTTATGGGCGTGGTGATCCACCGAGCGAGGCCGGCCCGAAGCTCCGATCCCGTCTCGAAGGCGTTGATG
>CAIQQQ010000178.1 GCA_903873995.1 uncultured Rhodospirillales bacterium | reverse complement strand
CGCGGATCACCTCGAGATCGGGATTGGCGCAGATCATCGGGAGGTTTGCAGCGATGCAGGCATTGAGGATGTCCTGGTAGGCTGAGATCTCGGTCGGGCTCAGAAGATCGTCCGGGCCGGTGTTCAGAACGAACTCCGCCTCGGACGGAAGCTCGGTCGTGTCCAGGCGCAGACCTTCCATTGTTCCGGCGTCTCGTTTTGGGCCGAGATGAAACACGCGCTGCCCGAGATTGGCGAACCACGGGTCGTCTCGTGCGTTCAGCGCCTGCCAGGTCGCTTCGCCGCTGGTCATGATGCCGGTGTAGAGAGAGTCGGGAAGGCCCATGGCGCGCATGGCTTCGGCCGCGATGGAAGATCGGCGAGGGGCGTTGCTGAGCAGGACGACCGGCTTGCCGAGGTCGCGCAGGCTTGCCAGGACATCCGCGGCGCCGGGGTAGGGCCGGACGCCATCGTGGATGACGCCCCAGAGATCGACGATGAAGCCGTCATAGCGGTCGGCCAGCGATGCGAAGCCGGGGAGGTGTTGCATTGTGCGCTCCATCAGAGGTCCGCGCCGATGGCGGCCGTGGCGTGTTCGAAGCCCTGACTGTCGAGTTCGGTCAGCAGCTCGCGCAGCAGGCGTTCGACCAAAGCCGGCCCCTCGTAAGACAGGGATGTGTAAATCTGCACCAGGCTCGCGCCGGCGCGCAGCTTTGTCAGGATGTCTGCGCCAGTGGCCACGCCGCCGACGCCGATGAGGACGAGCCGGCCAGCTGCATGGCGGGCGGCGAGGCGCAGCATGGCAGTGGCGGGTTTCATGAGCGGCCTGCCGGATAATCCGCCGGCCTGGACGGATTGGGGCGATGTGAGGCCGGTGCGCGACAATGTGGTGTTAGAGATGATCATGCCGGCGGCGCCACCCTCGATGCAGGCGGCGACAACTGCGGCGACGCCGTCCTCTGACAGGTCCGGCGCGATCTTGACGAGCAGCGGCGGGTGGTTCGGGGCGGCCTTGCGAATGCCAGCGAGGATGGCGCGGAGCTTTGTTTCGCTTTGCAGGTCGCGAAGGCCGGGGGTGTTGGGTGAGGAGACGTTGATCGTGATGTAGTCGACCGCGCGGGCCAGGCGCTGGACCAGGCCAGGATAGTCGCGCTCGGGATCGGCGCCGTCCTTGTTGATGCCGATATTGCCGCCGACGGGGAGATGTCTGGGCCGGGTTTGAAGATTGGCGCAGAAGGCGTCGATGCCGGCGTTGTTGAAGCCCATGCGGTTGATGACAGCGTGGTCCTCGGGGAGGCGGAACAAGCGGGGTTTGGGGTTGCCTTGCTGTGGGCGCGGCGTGACGGTTCCGGCTTCGACAAAGCCGAAGCCGAGGCGGGCGATGCCGGTGAGAGCCTCGGCGTTCTTGTCGAAGCCGGCGGCGAGGCCCAGCGGATTGGCGAAGGACAGGCTCAAGGCGCGGACCGCGAGTCTGGGATCGGCGACCTCGGCGCGGCCGGCGAGGCCCAGGCGCAAAGACCGCAAGGCGAGCCCGTGGGCCGTCTCGGGGTCGATAAATCGCAGCAGCGGCATGGCGGCGGAGGTGAGCCTGGTGAGCATGAGCGGGTGATGCCGCAATAACGGTCGTGGCGCCACCCCCGCTGTTGTTTGGGTGCCTTAACTGAGCGGGGCGAGCTGCACATTTTCCGTGGGTTCTACGCTGACCTGGACAACGAAGGCGACGCGCCCGCCGTCGCGGGCGGACATCATCAGCATGTCGCCTGTCGCAAGAATATCGGATGCGAGATTGAAATAGCCGGGGCTCGCCAGGGCGGCGAGGGGGGCTTGGGGGGCCCTGTAGTGCCATAAGGTGAAGCCTTGCGCATAGGCGAGCACCGAGAGGTTGCGGATGGCAAAATCCATGGTGGGGCTCCGGTGTGCTGGTGTGTGGGAGTGGTTTGCGGGCATGCGGGTCACAACGCGCTGCCGGCCATGATGATGCCCCTGGCGCGCAGGCGGGCGCCGAGGCGGTTCATGGCTTCCTGCCAGATGGCGGCATCGCGGGCCTCGCTCGGGTGCCGGGCGCAGGGGGCGGTGCCGCGCTCGCCCCAGATGCGCAGGATGCGGGCGTGCAGCAGGTCGATCCGGCGGGTGCGGTAGAGCTGGTCGAGGGCGCGGATGATGTCGTCGGGGTCGCAGGGGCGCTCGGTTCGGGCGCTGCAAGCGCGGCCGGTGCCGGAGTTTCGAGCCTGCAGGGCGGCCATTGTCCAGAACCAGGCCTGATCGGGGGTTTCGAAGGGGTGGCCGGGGGCGTGGTTGTGGGTTTTTGTTGGGGTGGGTGGCATTGATGTGTCCTGTGCGGGGTGAACGGAACGGGAACATTTACCTATGCACACGACTTTTGCCCAAGTTAATAAGCTATTATTCCTATTTATGCGAAAATTCCTGTTCTCACGCGCAATTCACAGTGTGGAATCTGAGCCAACAGGTCTAAGGTCCTAGAGACATTCAGAACCGGCCGATGAAACGGACGAGGGCCTGATCATGAAACACGATGATGTGTGGCGGGCGCTTGATACGCTGGCAGCCGAAAACGGGCTCTCGCCGTCGGGGCTTGCCAAGCGTGCCGGGCTTGATCCGACGACGTTCAACCCGTCCAAGCGCCGGATGCCGGATGGGCGGGCGCGGTGGCCGAGTACGGAGAGCCTCGCCAAGGTGCTCGATGCCACAGGCGCCACGCTGGATGCCTTCACCGCGCTTGTGACCGGCGCACGGGCGTTGCCGGCGGCACCGCGGCCGCAAAGCCGGCGGATTCCGCTCATCGGGCTCGCCCAGGCGGGGGGCGAGGGGTATTTCGACGATGGCGGCTATCCGGTGGGCGGCAGCTGGGACGAGGTGTCGCTGCCGGAGGTGACGGACGGCAATGCCTATGCGCTGGAGATCAGCGGCGAGAGCATGGAGCCGGTGTTTCGCGACGGCGACCTGGTGATCGTGTCCCCGAATGCGCCGATCCGAAGAGGGGATCGGGTGGTGGTGCGGACGGTGCGGGGCGAGGTGATGGCCAAGCAGCTCGCGCGGCGTTCGGCGCGGCGGGTGGAGCTCCGCAGCCTCAATCCCGCGCATCCGGACTATAATTTCGATCTCAGCGAGGTCAGCTGGATTCATCGGATTGTGTGGGCGAGCCAGTAGATTTTGCTTGTCGCCGGCGGCTTGGATTTGCCACGGTTTTGTCATGCGATGGCCTGCGATCCTGCTGATCTGCGTGTGCCTGACCCCGCGCCTCAGCCGGGCGGGGGAGGCGGTGGATCTTGCGTTGGTTCTGGTGACCGATGTGTCCCGGTCGATCGATGACATTGAATATCGCCTGGAGAAGGAGGGCACGGCGCAGGCTCTGACCAGCCAGGCTGTGATCCGCGCGATCAGGGGCGGGGCGGTGGGGCGGATCGCCGTCGCGTATGAGGAGTTTGCCGGGCCCTATGAGGTTCGGATGGTGATCGATTTCGCGATCATTCAGGACCAGGCCTCGGCAGATGCGTTCGCCGAGCGGCTGCGATCCGCGCCACGAAGTTTCTACGGACGGACCTCGATCAGCGCCGCAATCGATCTGGCGGTGGCCACGCTTGCGGAGTCTGGCCTGGAGGCGACGCGGCGGGTGATCGATGTGTGTGGCGACGGCACGAACAATGCCGGCCGCGAGATCACCGATGCCCGCGACGACGCTGTCCGGCAGGGCATCACCATTAACGGCCTGACGATCATCAACGATCACCCGGTGAACTACACATTCGCCCATGTGGCGCCGCCAGGCGGGCTGACGAACTGGTATCGGGAGCATGTGATCGGCGGCAGCGGCGGCTTCGTGTTGGAGGTTCATGACTTTCAGACATTCGGCGAGGCCATGGCGCGCAAGCTGATCAGCGAAATTGCGGGTCTGGCAGGAGTGTTACGGGCGGGGTGATGGGAGGCAGTTACCAGTTCTGGCTCTGGGACGCTCCGGTCAACGCCGAACATGACGACGACTGGCTCTCCCTCGGGGAGTTGGCG
>CAIQQQ010000177.1 GCA_903873995.1 uncultured Rhodospirillales bacterium | reverse complement strand
GGCCGCCGCGAAGCCTTCCGGCAAGAAGTCCTGATCGCGCAGGGCCGGCCCGCGTGAGATATCTGTTCGTCCATCAGAACTTCCCCGGCCAGTATGTTCACTTCATCCGCCATCTGCTGACCGATCCCACCAACGAGGTGGTGTTCATCAGCGAGCCGAATGAGGTGGAGATCGCAGGTGTTCGCCGGGTGTCCTACGATATGCATCTTGTCGGGCGGCCAGGCGAGCCCTCGAACACCGTCGGCTACGAGCGCGCCGCCCTCCGCGCCGATCGGGTCGCAGCGGTCGGGCGTGCCATCCGCCAGCTTGGCTTCACGCCGGATATCATCATCGGCCATCACGGCTGGGGTGAACTGCTCAACCTGCAGGACGTATGGCGCACCACGCCGATCCTCGGGTATTTCGAATATTTCTATCACACGTCCCAGTCGGACGTGGATTTCGACCCGGAATTCACCGTCAGCGACCGCAACTTTGCCGCGATCCGCGCCATGAACATCATCAACTACCTGGCGCTGTCGATGGACCAGCACGGCCAGACGCCAACGCGGTTCCAGCGCGACGCCTACCCGCCCTGGGCCCGTCCCCAGATACAAATCCTGCCGGAATGCGCCGATCTCGCCGCGTGCCGTCCCGATCCGCAGGCCGGCCTCGCCCCGTTCACGATCGGCGACTTCACGGTCCACCCGGGCGAGAAGCTCATCACCTATGTGGCGCGCAACCTCGAACCCTATCGCGGCGTCCACATCATGCTGCGCGCGCTGCCCGCGATCATGGCCGCACGGCCGGACGTGAAGGTGATCATGGTCGGCGGCGACGAGGTGAGCTACGGCGCGCGCATCGTCAACACCACCTGGCGCGAACTCTTCCTCGGCCAGCTCGCAGGCAGGATCGATCTCAACCGCCTGCTGATGCCGGGCCAGATCGGCTATGATATTTATCGCCGCCTGCTGCAGCGCTCGGATGTCCATGTCTATCTCACCTATCCGTTCGTGGCCTCCTGGTCGCTCCGCGAGGCACTGGCCACCGGCTGTGCCGTGATCGGGGCGGATGTGGCGCCGGTTCGCGAGTTCATCACCCCGGGCCGCAACGGCCTGCTGACCCCGGCACTGGACCCGGATGCGCTGGCGCAACAGGTGCTGAGCCTGCTCGAATCTCCGGACCTCACCCGCCGCCTGAGGCAGGGCGCCCGGCGCTACGCCGAGCAACACCTCGCGATGCCCCAGCACATCCAGGCGTTCGAGCAGCGCGTCACGGAGATCGTCGGAGCTGGGCCAACGAGAGCGTAACGCGCTGATGGCCGGGCGGCTTCGTTAACGCTTCGGCAACGCAACGCCTGCAGACTGCTGCGCACAACAGTCCAGGCTCTGGCCCGCGATGCAAACCATCCCCTCGCGCGGACATCGTCTTCTGATGCGCACGGCGAGCCAATTAGACGGGCTTGGTCCGGTTGTGCGGCATCATCTGGGCCAGGCCCTGCTGGATCTCGGCCGGGTCCAACTTGTCGAGAGCGGTCCGGCTGACACGATCTGGCAGCATGCCGGCATCGAGACGACGCAGGCTGCCTGCAACGCCCGCCGAATCCTGACCTTCGTTGCCGCCGCCGGTGGTGTGCCGCCAGGGATCGACCGGTATCTGGCTGGCCCCGATGATCGCCTGGTTGCTGCGTCTGCCTGGTCCCGTGACCGGATCGTGGAGAACGGCATCGCCGCCGCAAGGGTGGTGATCGTGCCGCTCGGCGTCGATCAGGCGGCATTCGCGCCGCTCGCCGATGCCGAGCGTGCGGCGGCAAGGGCCAGCCTCGGGCTGCAGGATGACGAGACGGTGCTACTCAACATCGCCGATGGGCATGAGGATGGCGGGGTGGACCTCCTGATTCGTGCCGTGGCACGGCTCCATCACGAGGGGCTGCGGATCCGGCTGCTGCTCCGCCAGGGCAGGCCTCACGGCAACGGGCACGACCCTTCGGCGATGATCGCCCGGGCCAATGCCGAGGAGCCGGGCGGCATTCCGGCAGCCGCGCTTGCTGTCATCACATGCCTCACAGGCACGATCCCCCGCGACGCGCTGCGCTACCTTTACGGCGCTGCTGATTGCTTCGTCTCGCCCTACAGGCAAGCTGATTTCAACCTGCCGGCGCTGGAGGCGATCGCCTGCGGCCGGCCGGTCGTCGTGACCGATGGCGGCGCCACGGACGCGTTCTGCGATGACGATGTGGCCATTCGTATCCCGGCCCAGCAGCACGTCGCCGTGGACGGCGCGACCGGCGCCCTGGATCGTCGGCTGGAACCCGATCTGGACAAACTGACAGAGGCGCTGGCGCTGGTGGCGCAGGACCGGGCGTTCGACCCCAGCCGATTCGCCCAGGCCCGGATCCAACGGCTGGGCGAAACCAGCTGGGCCGCTGCGGCGGAGACGTTGGAACACCTGCTCTGCGGCCAGCCCGGCCGGCGCGCGTCACGCCCCGCCCAACTGGTGATCGGGCTGCCGATCCCAAGCCGCATCGCACCGGTGTCTTTGCGCGTGCCTTCCCGGTCTAGGCCGGCGGGTGCGGATTCTCGCCTCCTCTCGGTCGTCGTTCAAGGCCCCTGCCACCGTACGCCGCAAACCGGCGCGCCCACGATCGATGCATGCCTTGCTTCGATACGCAGCAGCTTCCCCGGCGCGCAGATCATCGTCTCCACCTGGCTCGGCAGCGACATCGACGGTCTGGACGCTGACGACATCGTGCTGAACCACGATCCCGGCCCGCTCGAGCACAAGGTCCAGGCGCCCTGCAACGTCAACCGCATGCTGACCACAACCCAGAACGGCCTGGCCGCCGCAACCCGGCCGTTCTGCATCAAGACCCGGAGCGACGTGTTGTTCCGGTCAGACGCACTGGCCGCCCTCGCATTTCGGCGGGCGGCCCCGCATCTGTCGCTCGAACGCCGGATCTGGACGACCGGTCTCGGCACCTGGCACCTCGCCTCCTATCTCCGTCCGTTCCATGTCGGCGACATGGTCCAGCATGGCGCCACCGACGATCTGCGCCTGCTGTGGGAGGCGCCGGCGCAGACCTGGGATGGCATGTTCCTGCCCGACCCTGCCGCCTTCCTGCCGCGGATGTGCCCCGAGCAGGCCCTGCTCACCTGCTATCTTGCCCGTATTGGCCGGCCCATCGCGCTCGACATCACGATCGACGGCCGGATGGAGGTGATCCTGGCCTCGCTTGATCTCTGTCTCGGCGGATTTGACGTGTTCGACGAGGAACAGGTCGGCGTGGTGTTTCCGCAGCGCCTGTCAGCCGTCCGCGAGATCGTGATAGCCGAAACCGAGGCGAGCTTCGCCGCTTTGCGCGAAGCCTTCAGCCACGATCGAACCGCCATCGCCAATACGCTGTTCGCGGCCTTTCAGGACACGCTACGGCGCAAGCTCGCGGCCTGATTGAGACTCGTCTCTTTCATCGATCCTTAAAGCTCATCGTCGAGATTGCCTCCCAGAGACACAGATTCCCGCTACCAACTCGATGGAGCCCTCAGGTGAAGACAGCCATTCTCGCACTCGCTCTGCTGACCGGCGCCTGCGCCGGGCACGTCCCGCCTGAGGTGACGTCGAACGATACCGCGGTGTCGCGCGTAACGCACCATCACCCGAGAACGGGTCCAGGGCTCCCCGAAGCGGACCTGATCATAGCACTTCAGCCGGGCGTGCCCTTCAACGGCTGCATGGTGACGACCGAGACGCGGTTGGGTCAAGTTTCGTCGGATGCTGGCTCTGACTGCAACACCAATCTCGTCCTGCAGTTCGACCGGCCGAGCAAGCTCGTGGCTGCGCTGCGCCCCTGACGCGGATCCGGAGGCTTACGCTGTCAGCCGCTCGATCTCGGCCACCATATCTGCTGTGCTGATCTGGCGGCTATAGCCGGCGGCGTTGCGCAGCGACCAGTCATGCCGTTCCTGGCTCAAGGTCGCGCAGGCATCGGCAACGGTGGTCACCAGATAGCCCAGATCGCAGGCGTCCCGCACGGCTGAGTCGATGCACTGGTCGGTCAACACGCCCGCGATGATGAGCGACCGGACGCCAAGATTGCGCAGCACATAGTCAAGTTTCGTCGAAATGAAGACAGATGACGATGTCTTGGGAAACACCATCTCATCGGCCAGTGGTGCAATGGCATCGATCACCTTCGCATCCCAGGACCCCTTCGGCACATCGAGGCCGCTGATCTTGTAGTCCAGGCTGCGATCGCGCCCGTCCTGCGTCATGTTCTCGATCACGGTGTAGAGCACCTCGATCCCGGCCTTGCGGCAGGCAAGCTGCAGGTGCTGCATGTTGGGCACCGCAGTCTTGCTCATGGTCTCAAAGAAGAAGCCCAGCCTTTCGTCGCGCTCCGCGTCCGGCATGTGGCGATACTCTCCGCCATCAGGGCCCGCCACGTAGTTCTGCACATCGATGAACAGCAGTGCTGCATGATCCGGATCGATCTCAACGTCGCGGCTCAGGGGCACATGATGCAAATGGCGGGACATGGCGGTCTCCTCAATAGATAGCCGCATAGCGATCGCACACCTCAGCCGCGTCAAGCCCATGCAGCGCCGCGATCTCGGCGCGCTTGAACATCAGATACACGCCATGCAACTCCTCCCCCATCCAGGACCGTGCCTCCCCACTCGCCGCCAGCAGATCGAGCCCCGCGGCAAGATCGCAGGGCAGGGGCCCGCCCGTGGTGGACGCCAGATCCCGGCTTTGACGAATACCGTCCAGCCCCGCCCAAACCAGCGCCCCCAGGGCCAGGTACGGGCTCGCCGTCGCGTCAGCCACGCGAAACTCCACATTGAACTGCCGGGCCACCCCGTCCGGCGTGTCGGCAT
>CAIQQQ010000176.1 GCA_903873995.1 uncultured Rhodospirillales bacterium | reverse complement strand
ACGCTCCCCCGTGCACGAACACCATTACGGGTCTGAGGCTCGGTGCTGGGTCCAGCGGCGCAATCACGTTAATGGTGAGACAGTCCTCGGACATCGGGGCATTCGTGTTCCTGTTCGAGCTTGATCAAAGCGATGTCGCACTCGGCGAGGCTCTCATTTGTCTCGGTGAGGAAGTCTGTCAGCAGGTCGTCCATCGCGTGCTCCGAGCCCCGGGTTCTTCGGTGGGGCGATCAAGGTTCGATGGAGCGAGTGTGACGGGATAATCCTGACAAAGCGTAAAGATGGGCGGCGGCGCTGCGCGTCGCTGCAAGCCGGTGGCGTGTGCCGCGTCGTCAGCCCAAGGCCAGCAGCAGCGGTGGTATCGCATCGCCTTCAGGGGCCAGCAGCATCGACACCTCGATGCCCGCGTCATGTGCCAGCAGCGCCGTGTAGGCCGCCTGCATGTCGCGAGGTCCGGCGAGACGAGATGCAGCCTCCGCTGCCGCCCGGTCTGCCAGCATCTCGCCAAGACCTTCCGGCCAGGCCGCCCGCTTCCCCTCTATCCGGAGCAGCACATCACCGGTTCGCTCGCCAATCAGCGTTGCGACACCTGCGCCGCCAAGACATTCAACCCCAAGAACAAGTGTATTGAGCAGAACCTGCCCGCCAAGTGCTGAGAACACACGATCCTGCGCGAGGCCGGAGAGCTCGACGGATGTCCGCCGTCCCAGCGGCAGGCCCCGTGCCATGTCATGCAGTTCCGCCACGCCGAAACGCTCCCCCGGCGCGCCCCATACGGTACGCATCATTCGAAGCCGGTGCGCCAGCACGCCAGCCGCATCGGTTGCCACCGGCAAGGCATCCGCAATCATCGTGGCGTCCTCGTTGATCATCTCCAGCGCGCCCGTCACGGCGCCGAGCATCCCCGCCAGGTCGTGGCACAGCCGGGTCGCCATGGTCTGGGCGAATGCGAGCGCCGCCGACTTTCCCGGCGCTGGATCGCCATCCTCTGCCGCGGGGTCATGGATGTTGGCGTCGATCAGAGGCTTCATGGTTTGGGTCCGGTGGGCCGCGCGGTCAGCTCTCCGCGATCCGTGTCATCATGGCATCACAACCAAGGCGCGCGAAGGAAACAGATGAGCGAGGAAAGGTTCTTCTCCGGACTGGAGCCCGGAATGCACGTGCGTCATCCGGCCCAGCCGGACTGGGGCGAGGGGCAGGTGCAATCGGTGATCGGCCACCGCGTGACGGTGAACTTCGAGCATGCCGGCAAGGTGATGATCGATGCACGCGTGATTGCCCTGCAGGCGCTGGACGCGTAGGGGTCTTGAGACGACATGTCGCTGCAACAACATGCAGGGCGGAAGCCGACGCAGGACCCATGATCGACCCATTTGGCCGCACCATCAGCTATCTGCGCGTGTCGGTCACCGATCGCTGCGATCTGCGCTGTGTCTATTGCATGTCCGAGGACATGAATTTTTTACCCAAGCCCGAGATCCTGACCCTTGAGGAGCTCGATCAGCTGTGTGCCGCGTTCATCAGACTTGGTACCGACAAAATCCGCATCACCGGCGGCGAGCCCCTGGTGCGGCGCGATGTCATGACCCTGTTTCGCAGCCTCGGCACCAGGCTCGCAGGCGGGTTGCGCGAGCTGACGCTGACCACCAACGGCAGCAGCTCACACGGTTCGCAGCGGATCTGGCGGCGGCCGGGGTGCGGCGCGTCAATGTCAGCCTCGACACGCTCGATCCCACAGCCTTCGCCGCAATCACGCGATGGGGCAGAATCGAGAAAACGTTGGAGGGCATCTTCGCCGCCAAGGCGGCCGGCCTGCACGTGAAGATCAATGCTGTGGCGTTGAAGGGCGTCAATGACGAGGCGTTCGATACGATGATCGCCTGGTGTGGCGAGCATGGCTTCGATCTCTGCCTCATCGAGACAATGCCGCTCGGCGAGATCGACGGGCAGCGGGTGGATCAATACGTGCCGCTGTCCATGATGCGCGCGCGCCTACGCCGGAGCTGGACCCTGGAGGACACCGATTACGTCACGGGCGGGCCCGCGCGCTACTACACGATTGCCGAAACCGGCACGCGGATCGGGTTCATCACGCCGATGACCCATAATTTCTGCGAAAGCTGCAACCGCGTGCGGCTGACCTGCACCGGCACGCTCTATATGTGCCTGGGGCAGGACGACGCCGCCGATTTCCGCCCACTGCTGCGATCGGGCGCGTCAGATGATGAGCTCGACAACGCGATCCACCGCGCCATCGCCCGCAAACCCAAGGGCCATGATTTCGTGATCGATCGCAGAACGGCGCAACCTTCCGTAACCCGGCACATGAGCGTCACTGGCGGTTAGAGCCGTCTGACCAGAGCGCGTCCCGTAGGCTAATCTGGGCTGATCCGGGTGCGAGCGGGCGTGGCTGGCTGTCATGCGGCGCCCAGCCCGTTAGCATGGCCAGCCGAAGAGTGGTGCGCACGCGGCCGTCAGGCGCTGCCAATCCGGCCAGGGCCATCGGGAACAGCATGCGCGGGGGAATCTGGCGGCTGCGCTCGGCCACGGCGTTGGCTTCGCCGGCGTCACGCAGATCGCGCAACAGGGCGAGCCCCGTCCCATAGTCGAGCGTGATCGTCTCGCTATCCGCCACCGGCAGCGCGAAGCCGGCGCGCTGCAACAGGGCGGCGCAGTCGCGCAGATCCGGGAACGGCGCCACCCTGGGCGAGGCGCCGCCGGAGAGCGTGATCTCCGCCGCGGTCAACGCCGTACGCAGTTCCGCAAGGGTGCCCAAAGCCGGCAGGGTCGCCAGGAACAGGCCATCCGGCACCAGCGCCTGGTGCAGCTGTATCAGCGCGCCCGGCAGGTCGTTGACGCTGTGGAGCGACAGGTTGGCTACCACGAGATCGAAGCTGTGCAGCGCGAAGGGAAGCCGCTCCTCGTCACACGCAATCGCCGGCAAGCCGGACAGTGCGGCCATGCAGGGGGAAAGATCGGCGGCCACAACATGCATCCCCCGCGCGCGCAGCATCGGCGCCGTGACGCCGCGGCCGCCCACATCCAGCGCCCGTGTGAAGCGGCGCGTGGTGTCGTCCAGCCGGTCGAGCAGGCGTTCGGCCACTTCGCGTAGGATCGGCTCGACATGGGTGACGCACGAGGCGGCGCGGTCCCGGTTTCGGCGCACCGCGGCGCGATCGAATATGATGGGGGTCATAGCACAGAATTGACGCCGGATTTGCGGCTTGCCAAGGCGCTCGCGTTACATTGCCACGATGAAACCGATCCTGATTTCGCTGAATCGCTGGGGCCGCGCGGTGCTGGATGTGCTGCTGCCGCCGCAATGCCTGGGCTGCGACCGGCCGGTGGCGGGCGCGGGGCTGCTGTGTCCGGCCTGCTTTGCCGGCATGCGGTTCATCACGGAGCCGTGCTGCGACAATTGCGGCACCGCGCTGGCCCTTGCCCCGCGCCGCGGCCCCGCGGTCTGCACTGTGTGTGCGGAAGATCCCCCGCCGTGGCGGCGGGCTCGCGCGGCACTGCATTACGACGGCGCCAGCCGCGCTCTGATTCTGCAGCTCAAGCGTGGCGACCGAACCGACCTTGCCGTCTCTCTCGCGCGCCTGATGGCACGCGCCGGGGCGCCGCTCCTGATCTCCGCCGATCTGCTGGTGCCGGTGCCGCTGCACAGGCATCGGCTGCGCCAGCGCGGCTACAATCAGGCCGGACTGCTGGCCCGCGCCTTGGGCCGCATAGCGGGGCTGCCAACGCTGCAGGATGCCCTGGCGCGCACCCGCCCCACCGATTCGCTGGGCGAGCTGTCCGCCGAGCGCCGGGCCGAGGCGCTCGAGGGCGCCATCGCACCGCGCGCGCGCCGGCTTGGCGAGATCGCAGGGCGCCGTGTGATTCTGGTCGACGACGTGCTGACCTCCGGCGCCACGGCGCGTGAATGCACGTTTGCGCTGGGGCTGGCCGGGGCGAAATCGGTCGATGTGCTCGTCGCGGCGCGCACCGCAGCTCCTCAGGATCGATGATGCCTCTTGTCATGCGGACCAGGAGGCCAAAGGTTACGGCCCTGACAGGAGAGCGCGATGCCGAAGATCGAGATGTATACCCAGGACTGGTGCCCCTACTGCACGCGGGCGAAGCAGCTGCTGACGAAGAAGGGTGTGGCGTTTCATGAGATCGATGCGCCCGGCGGCTCGCCCGCCCGCGCCGAGTCCGTGGCCAGATCCGGCCGCACCAGCGTGCCGCAGATCTTCATCGACGGTGCCCATATCGGCGGCTGCGACGACCTCATGGCGCTCGATCGCACCGGCAAGCTGGCAGCCCTGCTTGCAGCTGCCTGAACCGGACCCGCGATGATCCATTATCAACTGCAATGCGCGGACGGGCATGAGTTCGACGGCTGGTTTCCCGGCTCGGCCGCGTTTGACGAGCAGGCGGCGGCCGGCCTGCTGTCCTGCCCGATCTGTGCGAACACCTCCGTGACCCGCGCGATGATGGCGCCGTTCGTGCCAAAGAAATCCAACGCCGTGGTTCCAGCCCGCCCCAAGGCGGTCGCGGTGCCCCAACCCGCGGCAGACGGCGTCACGCGTCTATCCGACGCGCCAGGCGTCACGCGTCTATCCGACGCGCCGGGCGTCACGCGTCTACCCGACGCGCCAGGTGTCACGCGTCTACCCGACGCGATGCGAGCGGCGCTGCAGCGACTGCGGGCCGAGATCGAAGCGCACTGCGATCATGTCGGTCCGGATTTCGCCGAGGAAGCGCGACGCATTCATTACGGCGAGGCCCCCGTGCGCGGCATCTATGGGGATGCGACGCCAGAACAGGCCGAGGCCCTGGCCGACGAAGGTATCGAGATCGGCCGCATCCCCTGGCTGCCCCGCGCGGATGGCTGAGGGCCGAACTGCGCTCAGTCCTTGCGCGCAGCCATGATGTAGTTGATCCCGGTCTCGCGGCTCTCCCGCCAGCGGCCCAGCAGCGGATCGAACACCATTCCGGCCACGTTCGTCACCCGCAGCCCGGCTGCCCGCAGCATCGCGCCCAGCTCGACCGGGGTCACGAACCGCTTCCAGTCATGTGTGCCCACAGGCAGCAGGCGCAGGACATACTCGGCCCCCAGCTTCGCCACCGCATAGGATCGCCGCGTGCGGTTGAGCGTCGACAGCACCAGAACCCCACCGGACCCCAGCAACCCCGCCAGATCCGCAACGAAGGCCGGCTGGTCGGCAACGTGTTCGATCACCTCCAGCGCCGTGATCGCACCGAACCTCTCGCCCCCGGCCAGTAGCGCTTCGGCCGTCGCAACCCGATAGGCCAGCTTCACATTCGCAAGTCTCTCGGCATGCACCCGCGCGGCCTCGATCACCTCGGCCCCCGCATCCACCCCCAGAACATCATGCCCCAACCGCGCCAATGCCTCTGACGCGAGCCCAGCCCCGCATCCCACATCCAAAAGACGTGCCGGCCCCCCAAAGGCCGCGCGAACCCGCGCATCCACCCAGCCGACCCGCAGCGGGTTCATCGCATGCAAGGGCGCCATCGGCCCCCGCCGATCCCACCACGCGCCCGCCAACCCGCCAAACCTGGCCACCTCGCCCTCCACCACACTCGTCATGCCGTCGAACTCCTGGTGATCCCCTGGGTGGGGGTAGGTCTGTGGGGGCAGGAAGGCCAGGGGCTCCGCTCCTGGACCCCTCTCAGGACACCGAACTCTTGAACTTATGAGGTTCCAAGGGGCTCGGCCCCTT
>CAIQQQ010000175.1 GCA_903873995.1 uncultured Rhodospirillales bacterium | reverse complement strand
TGGCCCGATAATCCGCTCCGCTTCGCCTCGCTCGCCGCCGCCGCCGCCCGCATCGCCTCCGGCGCCCTGCCCGGCTGGCAGCCACACATCGTGCACGCGCATGACTGGCAGGCAGGCCTCGCCCCCGCCTATCTGCGCTGGTGGGGCGTGCCCGACACCAAAACCATCCTCACGATCCACAACCTCGCCTTCGCCGGCAAGTTCGACGCATCCCTGCTCGAAGTCCTCTGGCTGCCGCCCGACGCGATGGCCATCGACCGGCTGGAGTTCTACGGCGCCGGCAGCATGCTCAAGGCCGGCCTCGTCACCGCCGACCGCGTCACCACGGTCTCACCCACCTATGCCGCCGAGATCCTGACGTCAGAGTCAGGCATGGGGCTGGACGGCGTGCTGCGCAACCGCGGCGCCGATCTCTCCGGCATCCTCAACGGCATCGACATCGCGGCCTGGAACCCGGCGGACGACCCGCATCTGGCCGCCCCCTTCAGCCGTGCCCATCTCGAACGGCGCGGCGCCAACAAAACCGCGCTGCAGGCAAGGTTCGGCCTCACCCAGAACCCGAACGCGATGCTGTTCGGCGTGGTCAGCCGGCTGTCCTGGCAAAAGGGCCTAGACCTGCTGCTGGAGGCGCTGCCGGCGCTGCTGGCCTGCGGCGCGCAGCTCGCCGTGCTCGGCGCTGGCGAAACGGATCTGGAGACCGGTTTCGCGGCCGCCGCCGCAGACAATCCCGGCCGCGTCGCCTGCCATATCGGCTATGACGAGGGCCTCGCCCGCCAGCTGCAAGGCGGGATCGACGCGCTGCTGGTGCCCTCGCGCTTCGAGCCCTGCGGCCTCACCCAGCTCTGCGCGCTCCGCTACGGCGCCATCCCCGTGGTCGCCCGCACCGGCGGGCTCGTCGACACGGTGATCGACGCCAACCCGATGGCACAGCAATCCGGCGTTGCCACCGGCATCCAGTTCGCCCCGGTCACTGCGGCGGGCCTCGGCGGTGCCATCGGGCGCGCCGCCTTGCTCTACCGCGACCGCACAGCGTGGCGGCAGATGCAGGAGAACGCGATGGCGACCGACGTCTCCTGGCGCGCGCCCGCCCGGCTGTACGCCGCCCTCTATCGGAGCCTTGCGACCACGTGATCGCCGAGGGCCGTCCCGATCCGCTGGGCGTCACGCTTGACGCCGACGGCGCCAACGTCGCCGTGCTGTCCGCCAGCGCCACCGCCATCGAGCTGTGCGTCTTTGACGGCGACACAGAGCGGCGCATCCCGCTTGTGCATCGCACCGGGGACGTGTTTCACGCCCATATCGCGGGACTTCGCGCGGGAACACGCTACGGCCTGCGCGCCCATGGCCCGGCCCCCGCGTTCAACCCGGACCGGCTGCTGATCGACCCCTGGGCGCTGACCCTGGACCGCACACCCCGCCTGCATCCGACGATGCTACCGGAGCATGACGGGGACAACGCCCCCCAGATCCCCAAGGCGCTCGCCACCGCCCCGGAGATCGCGACCCTGGGCCTGCCGCTCCGCCCCTGGGGCGAGACGGTGCTGTACGAACTCCATGTCCGCGGCTTCACCATGCGCCATCCGGACATCCCCGAGCCGCTGCGCGGCACCTTCGCTGCCCTCGCCCATCCGGCCGCCATCGCCCATCTGACGCGCCTCGGCGTCACCGCGGTGGAGCTGATG
>CAIQQQ010000174.1 GCA_903873995.1 uncultured Rhodospirillales bacterium | reverse complement strand
CGCAATGCGCAAACCCGGTCTTCCTCTATTCCATCGGCAAGGACAGCACGGTCATGCTGCACCTCGCCCGCAAGGCGTTCTATCCGCAGCTGCCGCCGTTCCCGTTCCTCCACATCGCCACCACCTGGGACTTCCAGGACATGATCCGGTTTCGCGATCTCCTGGTGCACGCGCTCGGCATCCGCCTCATCGTCCACACCAACCAGGACGGTCTGGCCCGCGGGATCAACCCCATCGCCTCGGGCGCCACCATCCATGCCCAGGTGATGAGCACCGAGGGCCTCAAGCAGGCGCTCGATCTCGGCGGCTACGACGCAGCCTTCGGCGGCGCCAGGCGAGACGAGGAAGCCAGCCGCGCCAAGGAACGCATCGTTTCTGTCCGCTCGCCCACCCATGGCTGGGATCCGCGCAACCAGCGCCCCGAACTGTGGAACCTCTACAACGCCCGCGTCGCCAAGGGTGCGCCCGGCGGCGCCTCCGTGCGCGTGTTCCCCCTGTCCAACTGGACCGAGGCCGATATCTGGGACTATCTGCGCGCCGAGGAGATCCCGGTGGTGCCGCTGTATTTCGCAGCAATCCGCCCCGTGGTCGAACGCAGCGGCGCGCTGATCATGCGCGATGACGAACGCCTGCCGCTCGAACCCGGCGAGCAGCCGCGCCTGATGCGCGTGCGGTTCCGCACCATGGGCTGCTACCCGCTCACCGGCTGCATGCCGTCTGACGCGCTCGACATCGACGACATTATCGAGGAGCTGCGCGCCAGCACCAAATCCGAGCGCCAGGGACGGCTGATCGATCATGACGCCGCCGCCTCGATGGAGCGCAAGAAGCGCGAGGGATATTTCTGATGGATGCCACGCATGCTTCGCTGCCGCCGCTGCGCTTCATCACCTGCGGCTCGGTGGATGACGGCAAGTCGACCCTGATCGGCCGGCTGCTGCATGAATCGCGCCTGATCCTGGACGATCATCTGACAGCCCTCACCAAGGCCTCGGCACGGCACGGCACCACCGGTGACGAGATCGACCTCGCTTTGCTCACCGATGGCCTGGAGGCAGAACGCGAACAGGGCATCACCATCGATGTCGCCTATCGCAGCTTCGCGACCCAGCTCCGCAGCTTCGGCGTGGCAGACACCCCGGGCCACGCGCAATACACCCGCAACATGGCTACCGGCGCCTCCACCGCCGACGTCGCCATCATCCTGGTGGACGCCCGGAACGGCCTGCAGCTGCAGACGCGCCGGCACAGCGCCATCTGCGCGCTGCTTGGCATCCGGCACGTGCTGCTGGCCGTCAACAAGATCGATCTGCCAGACGATCCGGAGGCGGTGTTCCACCGGATCGCCGGCGAATACGCAGACTTCGCCAGATCCGCAGGCTTCGTCTCGGCCACCCCGATCCCGATCTCGGCCCGCTATGGTGACAACGTCACCCGCCCTTCGGACCGCACGCCCTGGTATCAGGGCCCGACGCTGCTGCATCTGCTCGAAACCATCGACGTGTCGCAGGATCACGTGGACGCGCCGTTCCGCTTTCCGGTGCAGCGCGTGGTCCGGCCGGATGCCGATTTCCGCGGGCTGGCCGGCACCATCGCCTCGGGCGCCATCGCGGTTGGCGACGAGATCGTGGTGGCCAGCTCCGGCCGCCACAGCCGCATCGCCAGGATCGTGACGTTCGATGGCGATCTGCCCACGGCGCAGGCCGGCCAGGCGGTGATCCTGGTTCTGGCGGACGACATCGACATCGCGCGCGGAGACCTGCTGAGCGCGCCGCAGACCCGGCCGGAACTGGCCGATCAATTCGCCGCCCGCATCGTCTGGATGGACGAGGCGCCCATGCTGCCCGGGCGCAGCTATCTCCTGCGGCTGGGCACCGATCTGGTGCCTGCGCGGGTCACCTCGCTGCGGCATCGCATCGACATCAACACGCTGTCGGAAAAGCCGGCACGCACGCTGAGCATGAACGATATCGGCGTGGTGCATGTGGCGGCCGATCGCGCCGTGGCCTTCGATCCCTACAAGACCAACCGCCACACCGGCGCGTTCATTCTGATCGATCGCGCCACCAACGCCACCGCCGGCGCCGGCATGATCGATTTCGCCCTGCGCCGCGCCACCAACATCCATCGCCAGGTCCACCAGGTCGGGCCCGCCGAACGCGCCGCGTCTCTGGGGCAGGCGCCCTGCGTGCTGTGGTTCACCGGCCTGTCCGGCTCCGGCAAATCGACCATCGCCGATCTGGTGGAGCAGGAGCTGCACCGCATGGGCCGGCACACCATGCAGCTGGACGGCGACAATCTCCGCTTCGGCCTCAACCGCGATCTCGGCTTCACGGATGCCGACCGCGTGGAGAACATCCGCCGGACCGGGGAGGTGGCGAAGCTGATGGTCGATGCCGGGCTGATCGTGATCTGCTGCTTTATCTCGCCCTTCGCCCAGGAGCGCGAGGCGTTGCGGGCGCGGCTTGGCGAGGGCCAGTTCATCGAGATCTTCGTCGACACGCCGCTGCAAGATTGCATCGCGCGCGATCCGAAGGGCCTCTACGCCAAGGCGCTGGCCGGCCAGATCCCGAACTTCACCGGCATTGGCTCACCGTACGAGCCGCCCGAGGCGCCGGAGCTGCACCTCGATGGGACGCAGCCTGCCGCTGAAAGTGCTGCTCTTGTGATCGACTTGATGCAGCGACGCCGCTAACCACCTCCGTTCAAGAGGTGACCCGTGCCCTATCCGAGCTGGCTACCCATTCTGCTGGGCTTTCTCTCTGCCCTCGGCCCGCTGTCCACGGACATGTATCTGCCCGCCTTCCCGGCGATCGAGGCATCGCTGGGCGTCCCGCTCGGCTCCGCGCAGATCACGCTGGCGACATGGTTCCTGGGGCTTGCGATCGGGCAGCTGACGCAGGGCGTGCTGGCGGACCGGTTCGGCCGGCGGGTGCCGCTAATCCTGGGCACCGCCATCTATGCGCTGGCCAATGCCGGCTGCGCGTTGGCGCCGGATCTGCTGTGGCTGTCGGTGTTCCGGTTTCTGGCGGCCCTCGGCGGCTCGGCCAGCATGGTGATCCCGCGCGCCATCGTGCGCGATCTGGCGGAGGGCAATGCGGCGGCGAAGCTGATGAGCCGGTTGATCCTGGTGATGGGCGCCGCGCCGATCCTGGCGCCTTCGCTCGGCAGCTTCCTGCTGGGCTTCGCCGGCTGGCACGTGATCTTCTGGGTGTTCACCTTCTACGGTGCGGTGTGCTGCGTGCTGGTCTGGGCCCTGCTGCCGGACACGCTGGCGCCGGAGCGGCGGATGAAGCTGCGCGCCAGCGAGATGGCGGCGCGCTACGTCCAGATCGGCCAGGAGCGGCGGTTCTTCACCCACGCCAT
>CAIQQQ010000173.1 GCA_903873995.1 uncultured Rhodospirillales bacterium | reverse complement strand
GGCGACGGCTATCTGCTGTTCGGCACCCCAGACCTGGCGCTGGCCAGCGTCGCGCGCATCGCCGAGCACGCCTTCCCCGCATCGGCCACAGCGCCCGACCCGATCTACGACGACGCCGATTTCACCGCCGATTTCTTCGCCTCCAGCCGCGCCGGCATGGAGGGGCTGGTGGAGGACCCCGGCTATGCCGCATTGCTGGGCGCCTTCGGCCCGGCGCTGCTCGATCCCACCGGCAGCCGCCCGGCAGCCCGCCAGACCGACGGCATGGGCGGACCCGCCACCATCCGCCACCCGCGCGAGCTGCGCGCCATTCCCAACAACGCCATCCTGCAACAGCTCGGCTGGATGGCCAACACGCTCCAGGGTCTGGGCGCCGGCGCCGCCCGCAATCCGCAGGCCTTCGCCGAATACCGCGCCGGCAGCACACGGTTCCGCACCGCGCTCGATCTCGCCGGACACGCGCTGGCGCATTCCGACCTCGATGTCCTGCGCGCGATCGTCGCCACGCTCGACCCCGGCAGCTGGCTCGACCGCGCCGCCCATGCCCGCATTCCCGGCCGACGCCAGGCGCTCGTTGCCGTCGCCCGCGCGCTGGAAAATCTGGGCCTATGGGCGCAGGTGCAGTCGATGTTCCGCCGCATCCAGGCCGATCACGTGGCGCTGCGCGACGCCTGGCCGGACGCGCCGCAGATGAGCGACCGGCTGATGCTGCTGCACACACTGCGCCTTGCCATGATCCACCGGATCTGGCTCCTGGAGACCACGATCCCTGACTTCTCCCCCCGCCACGGCGTGACCCGCGCCGCCTTAGAAGGCCGAATCCTGCGCCTCGATGTGCCGCAGGCGCTGACGATCCTGGCCGAGGTGTTCCCCCAGGCCCCAGACCCGGGGGCCGACCGCGACTACGGTGAACCCAAAGGGCCACGAGCGGTCGAGGCCTACCGCAAGGAACACACCGAGATCTTCGAGCCAATGGCGCAGTTGTTCGACCAAGTCCGTGAAATCAGCACTGCCATCACCCATGAGGTCGGAGCGTTTGGGTGAGACGAAAGGCCAGGGCAGAGCCCTGGCCTTTCGTCTCACCCAATCACCCCGTCTTCGCCTCACGGCGCCGGGCATGCAGAATGAACTCGGTGTAGCCGTTGGGCTGCGTGCGGCCCTTGAACACCAGGTCGCAAGCGGCCTTGAACGCGAGGCCGTCATAGCCGGGCGCCATCGGCGTGTAGGCCGCATCGCCCGCGTTCTGCCGGTCCACCACCAGCGCCATGCGCTTCAGCGTCTCCATCACCTGGTCCTCGGTGGTGATCTCGTGATGCAGCCAGTTGGCGATATGCTGGCTGGAGATGCGCAGGGTGGCGCGATCCTCCATCAGACCGACATCGTGGATGTCCGGCACCTTGGAGCAGCCCACGCCCTGGTCGATCCAGCGCACCACGTAGCCCAGAATGCCCTGGACGTTGTTGTCCAGTTCCTGCTGCACATCGGCCGGCTGCCAGTTGGCGCCCTCGGCCAGCGGCAACGTCAACAGGGCGGTGCGGCTGGCTGGCGCGCGGGTGGTGAGCGCCTGCTGCACCTCGGCCACGTTGACCTGATGATAATGCAGCGCATGAAGCGTGGCGGCGGTGGGCGAGGGGACCCAGGCGGTGTTGGCGCCGGCGCGGGGCTGGGCGATCTTCTGTGCCAGCATGTCGGCCATCCGGTCCGGCATCGCCCACATGCCCTTGCCGATCTGCGCGCGCCCGCGCAGGCCCGAGGCGAGGCCGACATCGACGTTGTTGGCCTCGTAGGCGCCGATCCAGGCGGCGTTGCGCATGTCGCCCTTGCGAACCATCGCACCCGCCTCGATCGAGGTGTGGATCTCATCGCCGGTGCGATCCAGAAAGCCGGTGTTGATGAATACCACTCGCTCGCGCGCGGCGTGGATGCAGGCGGCGAGGTTGGCCGAGGTGCGGCGCTCCTCGTCCATGATGCCCATCTTCAGCGTGTTGCGTTCAAGGCCCAGCACGTCCTCCACCGCGGAGAACAGGTCCCGCGCATAGGCAACCTCCTCCGGGCCGTGCATTTTCGGCTTCACGATATAGACCGAGCCGGTGCGGCTGTTGCGCATACCCTCATGCTTGTTGAGGTCGTGCAATGCGATCAGCGACGTCACGGCGGCGTCCAGCAACGTCTCGGGGATCTCGGCGCCGTCCAGCGTGGCGGCATCGGTCATCATGTGATGGCCGACATTGCGGATCAGCATCAGGCTGCGGCCGGGAACGGTCACGCGGCCGCCGGCGGGGGCGTGATAAACGCGATCCGGGTTGAGCCGGCGCTCGATGGTGCGGCCGCCCTTTTCGAGGGTTGCGACCAGCGTGCCCTGCATCAGGCCGAGCCAGTTGCGATAGACCGCGACCTTGTCGGCGGCATCGACGGCTGCGACACTGTCCTCACAATCCATGATCGTGGTCAGTGCCGATTCGAGCACCACATCTGCCATGCCGGCCTTGTCTGTGGCGCCGATCGGGCTCGCGCGGTCGATCAGCAGCTCGATGTGCAGGCCGTTCTGTACGAGCAGAATGGCCGTCGGGGTGGCTGCATCGCCGAGGAAGCCCACCAGTTGCGCGGGATCGGCGAGCGCCGGGACCAACGCGCCGGCTGAGATGCTGTACGTGGTTGCATCCGCGTGGCTGCCGGAGGCCAGCGGCACCGCCTCGTCCAGGAACGCCTTCGCGCGGGCGACGACGGCAGCCCCGCGGGCCGCGTTGAAGCCTTTGCCGCGCACAAGCACGCCGTCCTCGGCAATGGCGTCGGTGCCGTACAGCGCGTCATACAGGCTGCCCCAGCGCGCGTTGCCGGCGTTGAGCGCGTAACGGGCGTTGTCCACCGGCACCACGAGCTGTGGGCCCGCGACATGAGCGATCTCCGGATCGACCTTGGAGGTCTCGACCGAGAAAGCGTCCGGCGCCGGGACGATATAGCCGATATAGGTCAGGAACCGCAGATATTCGGCCTGGTCGAAAGTCTTGTCGCGGCTCTCACGGTGCCAGGCGTCGATCTCCGCCTGGAGCTGGTCGCGTCGCGCCAGCAGGGCGGCGTTGCGTGGGGCGAACTCCTCCACGATCCGATGAAAGCCGGTCCAGAAGGTCTCGGCATCAAGACCGGTGCCCGGCAGGGCCTCGGTGTCGATGAAACGCTTCAGGATTGGATCGATGGAGAGAGAAGTGGCCATGCGCATGCTCCGATGATGCGCGGTGTTCTGTCTGCGGGGCTGGAAAAAAGCAAGGCCACGGCGGTTCGTGCTATCCGCCAACCATCTCGCAGCGAAACCCCTCGCCCCATCGCTTGATCCGCCCCATGGAGGGGGACGGGAAATGGATGGTGCAGCACAGTGTGTCGGTCTCGCAGATCCCATCGAGGAACGCCCGGCGCGTGACGGCCGCCTGGGCCATGTCGGTGTCGAACGCGATCGACAGCTCGGGATAGCGGGCCTGGATCGGCGAATGGATCAGATCGCCGGTCACGACCGCGTCCCGCCCGGTGCGGCCGAGCAAGACGGCAAAATGCCCCGGCGTGTGGCCCGGCGTGGGCAGCAGACGGAGATGCCCACCGATCTGAAAATCGTTGCTCACCAGATCGGCCCGCTGCGCCTCCACCACCGGCAACACGCTGTCGGCGAATATGGCCGAGGCCTCCTTCGCATGCAGCCCCTCCCAATGCGCGTATTCCAACGCACCGAAGATATAGCGCGCGTTGGGAAAGGTCGGCACCCAGCGCCCATCCAGCAGCTTCGTGTTCCAGCCAACATGATCGACATGCAGATGCGTGCACATCACGAAGTCGATCTGCTCGACCGAGACGCCGGCCGCCGCCAGCGCATCCATCCAGACAGTATCGTTCTTCTGATGCCAGGCCGGCCGGGTGGCCCGATCCTTGTCGTTGCCGATACAGCTATCGATGAGGATGGTGTGATGCGGCGTGCGCACGACATAAGACTGGATGGCAAGGATGGCGCGGTCCTCCGCGTCGAGCGCCCAGGGCTGCAGCCAGCCGCGGTTCTCGGCCAGAACCTCTGGCGTGAGGCCCGGCAGCATTGAGGTGAGGGGGGCCAACGGGCTTTGCTGCTCGATGATGCGATGGATGGTCATGTCATCGATCTGAAACGACAGGCTCATGCGAGGACTCCGAACAGGACCAGGGGGATGTTGGCTGCGCCGAGCGCTGCCCGTACGTAGTTTCCGGCGCTGGCGCAAGCTTGCGCCAGCGACAGCATAGACATCCGAGCTGCAGTGCGGCGGCGAAGCCGCGGGGGCCGTGGTGTCATCGGTCTGACGTTCGCAGCGCGAATGTCTGGAGCGGGACAGCTCGAGCGGGACACGAGAGAGGTTTGACTGCTCGTAATACTCTCAGGAAAGCGATTTTGCTGACAATGTCGCGTGGGTCGCGCCCTGTGCGACAGGCGCCGAAGAATCTCGCGGGCATTGCATGGCTGCCAAAACACCTGTCGCGCCCGAGACGGGAGCGTCGCGAACAAGGATCGATGCCATGAAACGACACTCTCTGCGACGGGCCGTCATCGCCGGAGCCGCGGGCGGAGATGCGGCCTGTCGAGGCGGAGCGGCCACGATGTCCGCGCGCGTGAGATTTCATGAGAACCCGCCATGGTCGCTGGTAACCGACCGCAAGCGCGCCTGATGGGTAAAGCCTTCCAGGCCCCACCTGACCTGGTCGCCGAGCAGGTGCAGCGCCGGGGGCCGCCAAGCTTCGTTGGCCGCGTGCTGGTCATCATCCTCGTCGTGGCGGTAGCGGCAGCACTATGGCTGATGATTAACGTCCTGGTGCTGCTGTTCGGCGCCATCCTGCTGGCCCTAGGCCTCGATGCCGGCGCGCGCGGGATCGTCCACAGGACCGGTCTGCCGCGGCCGTTGGCGATTGCCGCAATCGGGCTCGCGGTGCTGGCCGCGTTCGGGGCCGCTCTGTGGCTGTTCGGCTCCATCGTCGGGGTGCAACTTGACCAGGTTTGGCAGGCCGCGCCCGCGGGATGGACGTTGCTGATGGACCGGCTGGGCGCCAACCCCTATGGCCGGCAGCTTCTGGAGCAGGCCCGCAGTGTCAACTTCACGGGCGCCACAGGATGGGCCACGTCCGCGATCGCCGTCGTCGCGGGGGCGCTCACGCGCGGCGTCGGCTATGGTGGAATCATGGTGCTCGTGGCGATCTATCTCGCGGCGCAGCCCGCCCGGTATCGCCTCCTGTGTGTCCGTCTGGTCCCGACTGCGCAACGCCGCATCGCCGAGCGGCTGCTGGACAGCGCCGGCTCCGTGCTGCGCCGCTGGCTGGTCGGGCAGATGGTGGTGATGGGTGCGATCGGCGTCCTCTCGGGGATCGGCCTGTGGGCGCTGGGAATCGAAGCGGCGTTCGCGCTGGGGCTGATGGGCGGTCTGCTGTGCTTCATCCCATTCGTCGGAGCGATCCTGGCCGCCGTGCCCGCGACCTTGGTCGCGCTGTCGCAAGGGCCGGTTTTCGCCGGGTCGGTGGTGTTGATGTATGTTGCTGTCCACCTTGTCGAAGGCAACCTGATCACGCCGCTAGTACAGTCCGAGGCGACGGCGCTGCCACCGGTGCTGGCGATCCTGTCGATGGTCGCCTGCAGCCTGCTGCTCGGCCCGCTGGGCGTGCTGTTCGCTGCACCGCTGACGCTGCTTCTGCTGGTCTCGGTGGAGATTCTTTACGTGCAGGAGGGGCTGGGCGAGCCCCCCGAAACCGACACCGAGGCCGAAACCGCGACCGGAGCCGTGGCCGTGGCCACGGACAAGGCTGCGATCAACGCTGGCCCCAAAGCAATCGTCGCAATCAGAGAGGTTTGGACACAGCGGATGGAAAGAACGCTCAGGCCGGTGCTGGTCGGCATACCACTGCTAGGGCTCTTCGGCGGCTTCGCAACACAACTCTCCGGGCATGTCCCGATCGCGGGTTGGATTTGGGGCGGTGCCACTCTCCCTGTCCTGCTGGCCCTTCTCGTCCAGATCGCCGTCAGCCTATGGCGCGGCGAGTTCGGGCTGGACATCGTGGCGGCGCTGTCGATGGCGGGCGCCCTCGTCTTCGGCGAGCAACTGGCGGCGGTGGTCGTGGCCTTGATGTACGCCGGCGGCCAATACCTCGAGAACTTCGCCGATGGCCGGGCAAGGCGCGAAATGACGAAGCTGCTGTCGCGAGTCCCTCGGACCGCGCTCCGGCGTCAGGGCGACGCTCTTGAGGAAGTCAATCTTGACATGCTTGAACCCGGGGACCGGATCATGGTGCGCCGCGGCGAGATCGTCGCGGTCGACGGCGCCGTCGCCTCGGATGTGGCCGTGCTCGATCAGTCGGCGCTGACCGGTGAGTCACTGCCGATCCAGCAGCGCACGGGCGAAGCGGTCCTGAGCGGTTCCACCAACGCCGGGGACGCCTTCGACCTCCTTGTGTCCGCGCGGGCCGAAGCCAGCACCTATGCCGGGATCGTGAGGCTGGTGGGAGCCGCTCAGCAATCCAAGGCGCCGATGTCGCGCCTCGCCGACCGTTTTGCGATGGCCTTCCTGGGCGTCACCATCGCGATGGCGGGCGGAGCCTGGATTTGGACCGGTGATCCGATCCGCGCCCTCGCGGTGCTGGTGATCGCTACGCCCTGCCCACTGATCCTGGCGGTGCCCGTCGCCATCATCTCCGGCGTGTCGCGGGCCGCGAAGCTCGGCGTCCTGATCAAGGGCGGTCGCGCCCTGGAGAATCTGGCGCGGGTCAAGACGCTCGTCATCGACAAAACCGGGACCCTGACCCATGGGGCGGCGCGCCTTGTCGCGATCGAGGTGGCCGCCGGCTTCACGGACGACGAAGTGCTCGGCTTGGCCGCCTCGTTGGACCAGGCATCCAGCCACGTGATTGCGCAGGCGCTCGTCTCGGCCGCGCACGCGAAGGGACTTGTCCTGACCGCACCCGACGCTGCGTCCGAGACGGCTGGCGAGGGTGTCGAGGGCGCTGTCAGCGGGCGGAAGGTCGTCGTCGGCGGAACAGGGTTCGTCGCCAAGCGTTGTTCCGGGGCGCTCGCGGACAGCGCTGACCGGGGGCAGCCCACTCCTCCAGGCGCCGTGCTGGTCGCCGTCGGGATCGACGGCCGGACCGCCGGGCGGTTGGTGCTGTCCGACGAGGTGCGGGCGGGGACAAAGGATTTGCTGGACGGCCTGCGCGCTTCCGGGATCCAGCGGATCGTCCTGGCATCGGGCGATCGCGCGGCGGTCGCCGATGCCGTGGTCGCCGGGTTGCCGATCGATCAGGTACGGGCGGACCTGACACCAGACCAGAAGATCGCCGTGATCCAGGAGGAGCGTCAGAAGGCGCCCGTCCTGATGGTGGGCGACGGCGTGAACGATGCGCCGGCGCTGGCGGCAGCCGATGTCGGGATCGCAATGGGGGCGAGGGGGGCCGCCGCCTCTGCGGAGGTCGCGGACGTCGTGCTGCTGGTCGATCGGCTAGACCGTGTCCTGAGCGCGCTGCGCATCGCCGTCCGGTCCCGGGACATCGCGCTCCAGAGCGTCTATGCCGGGGTCGGCCTGTCGTTCGCGGGCATGGTGGTGGCAGCACTCGGCTATCTCACGCCGGTCCGCGGCGCACTTGTGCAGGAGGTGATCGACGTGGCCGTCATCCTGAACGCGTTGCGTGCGCTTGCGGCGCCGGCCGGCGAGTCTGCGTCATGACAGACGAGCACGTACGGCGACAGGCGTGGTTTGACCGCTTCCAGGCCACCGGCATCGGCGGCTCCGTCTCGTCGCGTTCGCCTGAAAGCAGCCCCTCCGGATAAACTGGATGGCAAGGACAGCCCGATCCTCCGCATCCAGCGCCCAAGGCTGCAGCCAGAAGCGCTTCTCCGCCAAAACCTCCGCCGCAAGCCCCGGCAGCATCGTGGTGAGCGGGGCCAGCGGCCGCTGCTCCACGATCCGGTTGATGGTCATGTCATCGATCTGAAACGACAGGCGCATGGCGAATGCTCCGGACAGAACGGGCGACGATCCCGGCCCAACTCATGGCCCAGAAACACAAGCTGGCCAAGGCCGCCACGCCCAAAATCACCGAAAACATCAACAAGCCGGAACGAGTGAGCCAAGCCCCCGCCTGCCCCCAACCCACCCAGAAAAACCAACCGCCG
>CAIQQQ010000172.1 GCA_903873995.1 uncultured Rhodospirillales bacterium | reverse complement strand
CGACCGATTGGCTTCAATCGGTCGAAACGTGCTCTAGATGAGACCGATACCCGGGAGACGAGCATGCTGCTCCGAGACAAGAACTATGCGGCCCGCAGCAACTTTCTGTGGACCGACCTGCCAGGATCGGCGGCCAACCTCTCCCAACTCGCCCCGCATTTGCGAACCGCCCAGGATACGCTGATCGACTGGTGCACCGATGGTGCCGCCGTGCTGGCGCGGGCCGTCCCCTCCGCCGATGCGGATGCGTGCCTCGCCGAGACGCACGCGGCCATGGCCGATCCCAACGCCGGCATCAGCATGACCTACTGGGACGCGCAGGGGCACCATCACACACCCGCAACGCCAGACCGGCTGGGCGAGACCGAGGCCAAGGTGCTCGATCTTCACACCCGGCTTTCTGCGGCGCAGCGCGTGATCTTCGCACCGGCGATCATCGATTTTCTCACCGACGTCTTCCAGGACGACGCGGTCGCGTTCCAGTGCCTGTATTTCGAATATGGCTCGCAGCAGGGCTGCCATCAGGACACGGCGTTCGTCTATGTCCAGCCGCCGCACCAGCTCGTCGCCTCCTGGGTCGCACTCGAGGACGTGGTCCCAGGGTCGGGCGAGCTGTTCTACTACCCCGGCAGCCAGAAGCTGGGCGATCTGATCTTCGCCGGCGGCACCAAGGCGCTGCTGGGCGGCGATCCGGATGCCGACACCTATTCCACGCAGCTGGAACAGCTCGCCGAAAAATCGGGGCTGCAACGCAAGCTGCTGCATATCGCAAAAGGCGACGCGCTGATGTGGGCAGCCGACCTGATGCATGGCGGCGCGCCGATCCAGGCCCGCCACACGCGGCGCAGCCTGGTCACACATTACTGCCCGAAGAACGCGATCGTTCCGTATGTGGCGCATACCGGCAAGGAAATCCGGCAGGTCTGCCCGCGCGGCTGGGTGGTCGGCGCGAACTGACCCCGGATGACGGTGGTCAGCCGGCCAGCCAGGGCGGCACCGGCAGGCCCTTGCCGCGCAGAAACTCCGGGTTGAACAGCTTGCTTTGATAGCGCGCGCCGCTATCGCACAGGATCGTCACGATCGTGTGGCCCGGCCCCATCGCCTTGGCCACCCTTACCGCCGCCGCCACGTTCAGCCCGGCCGAGCCGCCGACCGAGATGCCTTCGTGGATCAGCAGATCGAACACGTAGCGCAGCGCCTCCTCATCCGGAATGCGCACTGCGTCATCGATCGGCGCGCCGACGAGATTTGCCGTCACGCGCGACTGGCCGATGCCCTCGGTGATCGAACTGCCCGATACCGACAGATCGTCCTCCTTCACCCAGCCGAACAGCCCGCTGCCCTCCGGATCGGCCAGAACGACGCGCACCTTCTCGTTGCGTTCCTTCAGCGCCATTGCAACGCCGGCCAAGGTGCCGCCGGTGCCGCAGGAGCAGGTGAACGCATCCACCCGGCCCCCGGTCTGATGCCAGATCTCCGGGCCCGTCGTCGCCCGATGACCCTCGCGGTTGGCCAGATTGTCGAACTGGTTGGCCCACACAGCACCCATCTCCTCGGCCATGCGCTCGGACAGGCGGACATAGTTGCCGGGGTCCTTGTAGGGTTTGGCCGTAACCAGCCGCAGATCGGCACCGATCATACGCAGGAACTCGATCTTCTCGATCGACTGCGTCTCCGGCATCACAATCACGCAGCGATAGCCCAGCGCATTGCCCACCAAGGTCAGCCCGATCCCCGTGTTGCCGGCCGTGCCCTCGACGATCACGCCGCCGGGCTTCAGCACGCCGCGCCGCTCCGCATCCTGGATGATGGCGAGGCCCGCGCGATCCTTCACCGAGCCGCCGGGGTTCATGAACTCCGCCTTGCCCAGGATTGTGCAGCCGGTCTCCTCCGAGGCGCGGCGCAGCCTGATCAGCGGCGTGTTGCCGATCGCGGCCGCCAGATCGGCTGCCACCGGCGTTGCGATGGGGGCTACCTGGGCTGTGTCCATGTTCGTTCTCCCGATCCGGTCCTTGCGAAGGCGCAGGCGATGGCGTTCGATGCGCCAACTCTCTCCCGCGCCACTATCTGCGCCGTTTACCTAAAGGAGCCAACCGATGGTTGAGAACATTGCACCGGCCGAGGTCTGGACCGCGTTGCGCACAGACCCCGATGCCCAGATGGTCGATGTGCGCACCGACGCCGAATGGAACTTCGTGGGCCTCGCCGACCTGTCCGAAGCCGGCAAGACCCCCGCTCTCATCCCGTGGCAGGTGTTCCCGTCCATGAGTGTGAACCCCTCCTTCATCGACCAGCTTCGCCATGCCGGCTTCACGCCGCAGAGCAAGCTGTATTTCCTTTGCCGCAGCGGCGTGCGCAGCTATGCCGCCGCCCAGGCCGCGATCGCCGCCGGCTACCCCCATGCCTTCAACATCGCTGACGGCTTCGAGGGCCCGGTCGATGCCCAGGGCCATCGCGGTGTGGTATCCGGCTGGAAAGCCACCGACCTTCCGTGGCGCCAGCGCTGAGGTTCAAGCCATGCCAGACGATCAGACGGCCGCCGCCACCCATTATTATGAGCCCGCGAACGGCCACGGTCTGCCGCACGACCCGTTCAACGCCATCATTGGCCCCCGCCCGATCGGCTGGATCTCCTCCAAGGGCCGGGACGGCAGCGTCAATCTCGCACCCTACAGCTTCTTCAACGCCTTCAACTACATCCCCCCGATCCTTGGCTTCTCCAGCACCAGCGCCAAAGACTCGCTGCGCAACTGCCAGGAAACCGGCGCGTTCGTGTGGAACCTCACCACCCGCCCTCTCGCGGAGGCGATGAACCAAAGCTGTGCCGCGGTTCCCTACGGCAACGACGAGTTCGAACTCGCAGGGCTCACCAAAGCCTCATCCCGCCTCATCGACGTCCCGCGGGTGGCCGAAAGCCCGGTCAACTTCGAATGCCGCGTCACCGAGATCGTCAACCTCAAAACCCAGACCGGCGCGATGACCCCGGCCTTCCTCGTTTTGGGCGAGGTGGTCGCCGTCCACATCGACAAACGTCTTCTGACAGACGGCATCTTCAACACCTTCGGAGCCGAGATCGTCCTGCGCGCCGGCGGCCCCTCCGCCTATGCGGCCATCCGGCCGGACTCGCGGTTCGACATGAACCGGCCCCGCTGAAACAAACGCCTGCCGCATCGCTGCGGCAGGCGCCTTGTTGGGGGTGAACAGTGATTGATCAGATGCGCACGATGTCCGTGGCGGCGATCGTGCCCTGAACGGTGATGACGGAACCCGATGCCGTGGTCACGGTGAAGGCATCGCCAGACGAGGCGATCGAGAAACTCCCCTGGCCTTGGCCGACAACCAGCTTGTCCGCGCCGGACACGAAATCCGTGACCGTTGCGAACTGCGCGAAGTTGTTGAACACACCGACATTGATGCTGTTCTGCACAATGCCGGCGCCTGCGTTCATCACAGCGCCGTTGGAACCGGTGTGCAGCGAGACGAGGGAGCCCTCGAAGGTCACGCCGTTGGTCGTGCCGGTCACGGTGGATGTGCTCAGGTAGAAATTGTCTGCCACCGACTTCGAGCCATACATCGTCACTGCTCCGGACGACATGTCGCGGCCGTTGACGTCGGCCCAGAGACTGACGCCGCCATTGGCCTGCGAACCGTCCAGGACGGTGGTGCCACCATGCGCCCGCGCCACCAGCTGGTCACCGGCGCCGCCGGCCACCAGCGTGTCGCCCGAGCCCCCCCCGACCAGGGTCGAGGCACCGGCTGCGTTGCCGGACAGGGTGTTGTTCCCTGCCAGGCCCCCCTCCGCATAGCCGCTGACGCCACGTGCCGAGAGCGAGCCCGTAAAGGCCTGCGTGGTGATCGTTTTCAAGCCGCCGGCGCCATCCGACAGGATCGTGGTGCCATCGCCACCGAACACCGTCTGGGTCGCACCGGCAGCGCCGACGATCGTCACGTTGCCCGAGGTCGCCTGCAGAATGGTGGCTGCGCCGGAGCTGGCGACGTAGAAGACATTGCCGCTGCCAGTCGCCTGAATGCTGTCCACTGAGGCGCCCGTGCCCTGAATGGTGGTCGTGCCACCCATGGCACCGACGATCACGGTGTTCGTGCCGTCACCGGTGAAGGTCGCGTTCGTGGAGGTCGCGTCCAGCGTCACGGCGTTCGTGCCGCCGCCGACAACCACCTGGGTCGATGTGCCGGCATCCGTCAGCACGATGCCGCCCGCGCCACCGACAATTCGTTGGTTGAGGCTCGACGACGTGTTGGACAGCGTCGTCACGCCGGTGTTGTTGATCAGCACCGCCGACACATTGGCATTCAAGGTGCCAAGGTTCACGTCCCCCAAGGCCACGGGCGCGGATCCGCCCACCTCGAGAACGGTCGGCGTCGAGGGAGACGACACGGCATC
The DNA here is from genome assembly GCA_903873995.1 of uncultured Rhodospirillales bacterium. Lineage (GTDB taxonomy): Bacteria > Pseudomonadota > Alphaproteobacteria > Acetobacterales > Acetobacteraceae > CAIQQQ01. The sequence continues at coordinate 9,811 of CAIQQQ010000172.1, read as the reverse complement.
ACTGACGGTCGTGGTGTTCACGATCACCGTGGTCTGACTTGCCGATGTCGCATACACCGCGTCGATCACCGCCTGCGCCGCCGCCAGCGTGGCGGAGGATAGCGCAGGGACGCCAAAGCCTGTGGTCATCGTGCCGCCACCTTGCGGCGTCACGGCCGGTTCCGTGTTCGTGACGGTGATCGTGCCACCATTGATCGCCATGCCGGTGGCGCTGCTGGTGTCGGCCAAGGCAAAGCTTGTGACATTGCTGGTGTTCGGTGCGCCGGCTTCGGGCGTGAAGTTGGCGGCTTGGAGTGCTGCCGTCACATCGGCGGCCGTCCCGGAGATGGTATAGACGCCAGCCACGGCGGCCCCCACGCCGGACAGAGTGCCACCGCCGGTCTGAGTGATGGTCACCGTCTCGGTGCCGCCGTTGTTGCCGTCAGCGATGGTGACGCCGCTGAACAGCGACACCTGGGCCTCAGACGTGGTGAATTGACCGACAACGACACCGGTGATCGCGGGTGCTGCGGCCGGCGCGGTGCCAACCACGGTGCCGCCCGTGCCATCCGCGGCAAGGCTGAAAATCTGGCCGGTGTAGTCGCCGGCGAGGGACAGCGTCGTGACCTGGCCGCCCTCGTTGACGGTCAACTGGTTGGTCGCCTGCGACCAGGTGGCGGTGCCGCCGGCTACATTGCTGGCGGCCTGCAGATCGATGGACCCGCCATTGGCGAGGATCGTGCCCGTCGTGGTGGTCCCTCCGGCGACGATCAGCGTGCCGCCGGAATTAACCGTCGTGCCGATGGCCATGCCGCCGGACGCGAGCGTGACGGTGCCGCCAGCGCCGATGACAACATTGCTGGCCACGCCGCCGGAGGCGACCAGCACCGCAGCGCCGCTGGCCACCTGGAAGCCGTCCAGCGTTGCGCCGGATGCAACCGAAAGCGTGCCGCCGGACGACACCGTCAGTGTGCCGTTCTGTACGGACCCGCTGGTCAGAACCTCCGTGGCGCCGGACGACACGATCTCTGATCCGCCGCCGTTGACGACCGTCCCGCTCGCGACGCCGCCCGACAGCACCACCAGCTGCTCGCCGCTGCTCACCGTGAAATCGGTCAGCAGCCCGCCGGAAGGGACCGTTTTCGCCACTGTCAGGACCGTGCCCGTGCCGCTGTCCAGCCTCGCGGACCAGATCTGTGGCCCTGTGCCTGAATCGAGTGTGATCTGCTGCGTGCCGGCCGCCGTCGTGACGGTGAGCAACGTGCCGGCCTGGACCACCGCGGCCGTGGCGTCATAGGCGAGGCCCACCAGATCGAGCGTGTCGCCGAAGCCAAAGCCGGCCACGGTGTCCGCCAGGCTCACCGTGCTGCCGTTGGCGACCGGTGTCTGGAGCAGCAGGGACGCGGGGGCAGCAAAGGTAATCGCGCCGGTGCCGGCAACCGCGGACCCGCCCAGCACCAGCGTGCCGCCGTCAAGCGTGGTCCCGCCGGTATAGTCCCCGCCGACCGTGAGCGTCACGGTTCCGGACTCCAGGATCAGGCTGCCTGTGCCGGTGATCTGGCCGCTATATGTCGCAGGCCCGGTCGGCGCCATAACAAGAGCGCCGTTGTCGATCACCTTGCCGGACTGCGCGATGCTGCCGGTGCCGGACAAGGTGAGTGTCGACCCGTTGGCGATCGTGGTGTCCCCGGCATAGGTGCTGGCCCCGGTCAGCGTCTCGCTTCCGCCGCTCAACGCGAGGCCACCCATCCCGTCCAGGATCCCGCTGAACGTGCCAGACGCTGCGGTCAACGTGAGTGTCGTACCGCCGAGCGAGACCTGCCCCGCGCCCGACAAATTGGTGATCGAGACGCCGGACCCCGCCTGCGAGAGATCGAAGGCGCCGTTATCCGTGATGCCGGACGAGCCTGAGATCGATCCGAAGCCGGAGAGCGCGAGCGTGCCGCCGATGATCGTGGTGGACCCGGTGAAGGTGTTGGCCGCTGACAGCAGGACCGTGCCTGAGGCCGATCCGTCGACGCTGACGCCGCCCGCGCCGCCGCTGCCGCCGGAGCCGTTCTCATCGGCGATCGCGCCGGCAACCAAGATCGTCTCGCCAGCGGTGGGCGCGAAGGTGACGGCCTGCGCGCCCTGCAGGAAGATTCCGTCGCCGAAGGCGCCGCCCGGATTGCCGCCGGCCCCGCCGGTGACAGTGCCGGCATCGAAGCTGGAGAGACCGTGGACGGTCAGGGACGCGCCTTGTTGGACGAAGATATCGCCGCCGGCGCCAAGTCCGCCGCCGCCTTGGCCGGCCGTGCCGGAACCGCCGCCGAAGCCGTTGCCATCACCTTGGCCGTCGCCGCCGCCTGAGCCCATGGCTCCGGCGCCGCCCACAGCCGCGTCGCCGCTGAACGTCACGTCGGTGAGGGTCACGTTCGCGGGGTTCAGTGAGATGGCGGAACCGAGGAACAGGCCGCCGCCCAGGCCCGCGCCGCCCCCGCCGCCGAAGCTGCCATCGGTGCCGGCTGCTGTCATGTTGGCGATCGCAAGGCCGCTGATGTCGACCACGCCTGAAGATACGACGAGCCCGCCCTGTGTGCCGCCGCCGTCCAGCGTGGCGTTCGAGATCCCCACCAAATCCAGCGTGACGCCGGAATTGAGGCTGATCGCGGTCAGTGCCATGCCGGCCAGGCCGATGCTGCCGCTGACATCGATCGTGGTGGCCCCGGCGTCGACGGCAAGGCTGTTCGCCGCTGCGATCGCAGCGTTGAGGTCCATGGCAGAGCTGACCGTGACCGTGTTGGCGGAGGCTGCTGGTGGCATCGAGATATTTTTCCCAAGCTCGGCCGTGATGGCGACACGTCCGTCAGGCCGAAGTTTGGGACGCAAGCACTGAAGTAAGTCTTAAGAAGCCGCGTGTTCCTCGCCGGAAAGCACGCGCTAAAGCGCGTCGATATGCGGTCCAAGGCGGTGGAACCTTCACTCATGCTGCACTGCACGGCTGCTTGTTGCAGCGGGATGGCGGCGGGGCGCATGGTCTGATCAGGGAGCGGCTTGGAAGGCCGCCCGGAAGGGAGCGAAGTTCATGACCATCGCGGCCATTCTCAAGGACAAGGGTTCCAAGGTTTCGCATGTGGCGCCGGAGGCGACGATTGCCGAGGTGGTGCATGTTCTGGCGGAGCGGCGGATCGGCGCCGTTGTGGTATGCGGTCTGCGCGGCGAGCTTTTGGGGATCTTGAGCGAGCGCGACGTGGTGCGGGCCCTGGCGGACCACGGGGCGAGCACGCTTGATCTGCATGCACATGAGCTGATGACCACGCATGTGACGACGGCGACGTCTCATACAACGGCGCCGGAGGCGATGCAGATGATGACGGCGGGGCGGTTTCGCCATCTGCCGGTGATGGAGCAGGGGCGCCTGATGGGCCTCGTCAGCATCGGCGACGTCGTGAAGGCCCGCATGATGGCGCAGGACTGTGAGGTGGACAGTTTGAAGGCCTATGTCGCCGGCGGAGCATGACGATCGGGCGGGGTGCGGTATAGACTGGTGACTTGCGCCGGCGAGGTGCGTCCGGACTGATCCGGGGCGGCCGGGGCGAAAGGCGATCATTCATGCATCCACCTGCTGTGCGGCCGGAAATTGTGGGGCCGGGGCTGACCCGTGAGATGTTGCTGGCCGGCGGCCTGGGCGATTTTATCCGCAAGTCGTCGCCTGAGACCCATGTGCTGACGGACGAGGAGCGAGCGAACAATCTGGCGGCCTTGCTTGCAGAGCGCCCGGAGCATGGCTCGGGGCTATGGGTGTTCGCCTATGGCTCCCTGATGTGGAACCCGCTGATCCGCATCAGCGAGACGCGGCTTGCAAAAGCGCTCGGCTGGCGCCGCGAGTTCTGCCTGGCCACGAAGGGCGGCCGCGGCTCGGAGGACAATCCCGGCATGATGCTTGGGCTCAAACCGGGCGGCGAATGCCACGGCGCGGTGTTGCGCGTGGCGGAGGCGGATATCGCACTTGAACTCGATTTGCTGTGGCGTCGGGAGATGGTGGCGTCAGGCTATATTCCGCGCTGGATCGCGGTGGTGGACGAAACCGGCGAGAGGCTGGGCCACGCGATCGGCTTCACCATCAACCCGCAAGGGCAATCTTATTGCGAAGGGCTGCCGGAGAGCGAGCTGGTGCATCGGCTGGCCACGGCCGAGGGGCGGCTGGGCCGGGCAAGCGAGTATCTGTTCCGCACGCGCGATGGGCTGCGGCTGATGGGAATCACCGACCCGATGCTGGAACATCTTGGTGAGGCGGTGGAAAAGCTGCAGCGGGAGCTGAAGATTTTAACCTGATCCCAACCGGCACACGCTAAAGTCGCCCCGCGGTCGGGGAGAGAAATGATGCGCTCAAAATGGCGGCTGGTGCTGGCTGCAGTGCTGTTTGCGTGCCTTTCGGCCGCACCCCGGGCCCACGCGGAGCTCGATCTTCCAGGGTTGTCGCGGGATAGCAGCGCCTATGCGGCAGCGCTGACCCGCAAGTTCCCGGCCGGCGCCACCACGGCGCAACGCCTCGCATCTGAGCAGCAAAGCGATGCTGCGATTGCGGCCGGCAATTTTTCCGCGGCGGCCACAGCCTTGGAAACACGGGTGGGGCAGGGCGGGGTGACGCCCGCACAATGGGGCCAGCTGGCCAACGCCCAGCTGCGCCGCACGCCGCCGGACGCCACCCGTGCGCTGCAGGCCGCCTGGCAGGCCTGGACCCGTGGCGGGCAGGGGATACCGGCGGTGCCCGCGCTGTTGCAGATGGCCGAGGCGCTGAGGCTGCTGGATCGCCGCGCGCAGGAGGTTGATGTGCTCCGCCAGGCCGCGGAGTTGGCGCCGGACGACACGGCGGTCGCACAGCGTCTCGCCCAATCGGTGAAGGAGGCCGGGCTGCTGGTCCGCAGCACCGATATCGAGGGCGACAGCGATCCGGCGCGCGTGTGCATCGGGTTCACCGTGCCGCCGACCAAGCGGCGCGATTTCCTCCCGTCGGACTGGGTGCGGCTTGATCCGCCGTTGGACAACGCGGCCGTAACGCGGGAGGGGGATGCGATCTGCGTCTCCGGCCTGCCGTCCGGCAAGACCACGCGGGTCGTGCTGCGCGCGGGCCTGCCGGGGCCTGAGGGCGCCAATCTGCTGCGCGAGACGGTTGTGCCGGTGGCGATGCCGGATCGTTCGCCGAATATCGGCTTCGACACGCGCCTGTTCGTGTTGCCGCGCGGGCGGGACACGACGATCAGCCTCAGCACCGTCAATCTGTCCGCCGTGTCGCTGCGGCTCATCCGGCTGTCGGAGCGTAACGTGGCGCTGCTGCTGCGCCGGCTGCGGCTGGGCGAAAAGCTAGAAAGCTGGACGGCGGATTATCTGGCGGAGGAGGCCGGCAGCCAGGTCTGGTCCGGCCGGGCGGAGATTCCGGGCTATGCCGCCAACCGCTCGGTGCGCACGGCGCTGCCGCTGCCGGCGGAGCTACAGACCGGCGGGCCAGGGCTTTACGCCTTCGTCGCAGCGCCCGGTGACGGAACGCAGAACGCCGACACGTCCGCCGTGCAGCTCGTGCTGCGCACCGATCTGGCGCCGACGGTCTGGCGCGGGACGGACGGGCTGACCGTCCAGGTCCGTGATTACGGCAATGCCACGATCCGCCCGGGCGTGCTGGTGCGGCTGCTGGCGCGCAACAACGACATCCTGGCGGAGACGACGACGGACGAGGCGGGCGTGGCCCGTTTCGCGAAACCGTTGCTGCGCGGCGAGGGCGGGCTGTCGCCGGCGGCGCTGCATGTGTTCGCCAAGTCCAACTACGGCGAGGATTTCGCCGCCCTCGATCTCAACACCGCGGCGTTCGACCTGTCCGATCGCGGCGTTGAGGGCATGCCGCATCCAGGGCCGCTCGATGCCTATCTTTGGCCGGAACGGGGCATCTACCGGCCCGGCGAGACCGTCAATCTGATGGGGCTGGTGCGTGACGCCGCGGGGCTGCCTGCCGACCTGCCGGTGCATGTCACGGTGAAGCGGCCCAACGGGCAGGTGTTCTTGGACAGCGTGCCGCCTCGGTTGGGCGATGCGTCCGTGCATGTGCCGGTGGTGCTGACGAACTCCGCGCCCACTGGCGTCTGGACGGTGGAGCTGCGCGCCGATCCGAAGGGGGCCGCGATCGGCCAGACCAGCTTTCGCGTCGATGCCTTCCTGCCGGAGCGCCTGGCGGTGGATGTCGGGACCCTGCCGCCCGCGCTGGTGCCCGGGCAGGCGGCGGAGGTTCCGCTCACGGCGCGGTTTCTGTATGGCGCGCCAGGCTCGGAGCTGACCGGGCGGGCGAGCCTGCGCCTGTTTGCCAACCCTGAACCGTTTCCCGCGCTCGCCGGCTATCAGATCGGCGTGGAGGGGGAAGCGTTCGCGCCCGACCTGATGAAGATCGACGTGCCCGAGACCGACGACCAGGGCCGGTCGATCCTTCGGGTGACCTTGCCTGCGGCGCCGGACACGACGCAGGCGCTGAAGGCAGAGCTCTCGATTGCGATCGACGATCCGTCCGGCAGAGCAAGCCATGCCAGCGTGACCTTGCCGGTGCGCCCCACCGGGCCGCTGATCGGCATCAAGCCGCTGTTCGGCGATCGCGCCGTGGATGCCGACACCGAGGCTGGCTTCGACATCGCAGCCGCATCGCCCGATGGCCGGCTCGCGGCGCTCAAGGTGCGGCTGCGGCTGGTGCGAGAGCGGCCGGATTGGCGGCTCGTGAGCAAAGGCGGGCAGGCGCATTATGAGACCATTTGGCGCGATGAGCCGTTGGAGACCCGTGACCTCGCGTTGCTGCCCAGCGGTCCGGTCCGGTTCGCGCGCAAGCTGCCCTTCGGCCGCTACCGGATCGAGGCGCTCCAGCCGGACGGCTTTGCGTTGACCACATTGCGGTTCCGCTTCGGCTGGGCGGACAGCGACGCGCCGGACGTGCCGGACAAGGTCGATGTTTCGGTCGATCGCAAGATCATCCCGGCTGGCGAGACCGCGCGGGTGCACATCGCGCCACCGTTCGCCGGATCGGCGACGGTCGCGGTGCTGACGGACCGGGTGCACTTCCTGCGCAACATCGAGGTTCCGGCGGGCGGCACTGAGGTCGATGTGAAGGTGGACGCTGCCTGGGGGCCTGGCGCCTATGTGGCCGTGCATCTGTTCCGCGCCGGCGCCAAGGCCGGGCGGGCGATCGGCCTGGCGCATATCACCGTCGATCCGGCAGCGCGCATGCTGCCGCTGGCGATCGAGGCGCCGGCGCAGATCGCGCCGAGGGCCCGCCAGATCGTGTCCGTGCGCGCCCCCGCCGGCGCCTGGGTCACCCTGGCGGCGGTCGATGAGGGGATTCTGCGCCTGACCCGGTTTGCCACGCCCGATGCGGCGCCGCATTTCCTCGGCCGGCGGCGGCTGGGCATCGATATCCGTGACGATTGGGGACGGCTGATCGCGCCGGCCGAGGGCGATGCCACCGTTCTGCGCCAGGGCGGCGACGATGGGGGCTTCGCGTTGCCCGAGATCCCGCAGCGCATCGTCAGCCTGTTCACGCCGCCGGTGCAGGTGGGAGCGGACGGTGTGGCGCAGATCGGCCTCGACATTCCGGATTTTGCCGGCAGCGTGCGGCTGATGGCGATGGGCTGGCAGGGGAGCCGGATCGGCTCGGCGAGCCAGGATATGACCGTGCGCGATCCGCTGGTGGGGGAGGCGCTGCTGCCGCGCTTCCTGTCACCTGGGGATGAGGCGCGGCTTTCCGTCCTGCTGCAGAACCTCGATCTGCCGGCCGGCGATGTGGTGGCGAAGCTGTCCGTGGAGGGGCCGCTGGCGCTCGCCGGGTCGGACACGCTGTCGGCGAATCTCGCCAAGGGCGCGCGCGCGTTGCCGTCCACGGTGCTTCGCGCGACCGGCATCGGGCGCGGCGTGGTGCATCTGGCGCTGACCGGACCGGGCGGCTTTGCCGTCAGCCGGGACAGCGCGATCATCGTCCGCCCTGCGCGGGCGCCTCAGACGATCGTGACCGCCGGCGAGATCGCGCCCGGTGGGGCGATGCAGCTGGCCCCGCTGCTGGACCGCTTCCTGTATGGCACGGGCAAGGCCACCGTCACATTCGGCGCGCCGGTGCGCTATGATTCGCCAGCGATGCTGGCGGCGTTGGATGCCTATGCGTTCTTCTGTCTCGAGCAATCCGCCAGCCGCGGCCTGCCGCTCACGATGCTGCCGAAAACGGACGAGACGGCGGCGAAGCTGCAACAGGCGGTGTCGCTGGTGCTGGACAAGCAGCGCTTCGATGGCGGGTTCGGCCTGTGGTCCGGCAACGGCGATGCGCAGCCCTGGCTGTCTGCCTACGCGATGGACATGCTGCTGCGCGCTCGCGCCGCTGGGGCTGCGGTGCCCGAGGCCGCGATGGCGGACGGATTGAAATTCCTGGCCGATGCCATCGACACCACGGATGAGTCACCCGAGGTGCTGGCGGCCCAGGCCTACCGGCTTTATGTGCTGGCCGCGGCCGGGCAGGGGCGTCCGGGGGCGGCGCGCGTGCTGATGGAGAGTCTGGAGAAGCTGCCGACCCGTCTTGCGCGCGCCCAGCTTGGCGCAGCCCTCGCGCTGGCGCATGACCGTCCGCGCGCCGAGGCGGCGTTCGGCGCGGCCCTTCTGGCGCCCACGCGGGAATGGTGGTCATTTGACTACGGCACCGCCTTGCGGGACCAGCTCGCATTGGCCGTTCTGCTGAAGGAGAGTGGCCTGCTGCCGGAGCGTCTGCCGGGCCTGATGGCGCAGCTGCCGGGCGCCGATCTGGTGCCGGCGCGGCTGAACACGCAAGAGCTGGCGTGGGGCGGAGCCGCCGCCGCGGTGCTCGGCCGGAACGGCAGGCCGATGTCGATCGACCTTGCCGGCATCAAGCTGGCCGCCACATCGATCACGGCCTCGGTGCAAGGGCCATCGCTTGCCAAGAACCTTGGGGATCGGCCGGTCTGGGCGTCGCTCGCAACCTCCGGCATTCCGCTGCAGCCGCTGCCGGCGGCGCGGGCCGGGCTGCGGGTGAGCCGCAAATTCCTCAATCTGGATGGCACGCCGCTCAATCTCGACCTGCTCAAGCAGAACACCGTGTTCGTTCTGCTGGTGGAGGGCCGGGCCGACGATGGCCAGCGCCACCAGCTCGCGCTCACCCAGGGCCTGCCGGCGGGGTGGGAGATCGCCGGGCGGCTGCTGCCGGGCGATGAGGGCGGCCCCATTGCGGGGATGGGCTTCCTGGGCGAGCTGACAGCGGCGGACGCGCAACCGGCAGCTGACGATCGCTTTGCCGCTGTGTTGACGGTGCCCGCCGACAAGCCTGATTTCCGGGTGGCGGTGCGTCTGCGTGCGGTGACCCCCGGCAGCTTCCAGCTGCCGGGGGCCGAGCTGGTGGACATGTATCGCCCGGCGCTTTTCGCCCGCCAGGCGGAAGGCCGCGTGAAGGTGCTGGGGCCTGAATGATGAAGCGGTTGGCGGCATGGCTCGGCGGGCTGGTCGCGGCCGCCCTGTTGATCCTGGCCGCCGATCGCGTCTTTCCACCGGATATGTCGCGCCTTGCGCACCCGGCCGGCGAAATGCGCGACCGCAATGGCCGCCTTCTCGCATTGCGCCCCGCACCCGGCGGCGTCTGGCGGCTCGCCACCACACCGGATGACGTCGATCCCACCTTCATCGACCGCCTGATCGCCACGGAAGACCGCCATTTTCGCTGGCATCCCGGTGTCAACCCGCTGTCGCTGCTGCGCGCCGCGTTCCAGGATCTGCGCGCCGGGCGCATCGTCTCCGGCGGCTCAACGCTCACCATGCAGACCGCGCGGCTGCT
>CAIQQQ010000171.1 GCA_903873995.1 uncultured Rhodospirillales bacterium | reverse complement strand
GTCCCTCTTCTCCCCGCTGCTGCAATGGCAAGACGTCACGGGGCAGGCCGTGACGGTCGGCTGCGTCGTGACCCAAGGCGGCTTCGCGCCGCCGCCGCAGCCCACGGCACCAGCCATCCAGATCCCAACGCTGGCAGCGCTTCAGGCCGAGCTTGCCGTCCTCACCAGCCAGATCGCTCAGCTGACCCAGCATTGAGCCAGGCCTCGCGGAACGCCTGACGGAGACACCCAAGATGCCCACCACAGCCTCCCACATATGGCGCCCCAGCGGCGCACGCCGCGCCATGCTCGACGGCTTCGTGCCGATCCCACGGGGCACCATCCCCACCACACCCGCCCCGCTGGTCTGGCCCGCCAAAGATCCGGCGGACGTCCTCGACTACGAGTTCGACGTCTCCGCCGCCCTCCTCGCCAATCGCGGCGACGCGATCGCGACCATCGATATCAGCATCTCGCCCAATGCCACCGGCGACCTCGCCATGAAGAGCAACGCCGCCGACGGCGCCATCGCCGTCTTCTGGTTCGGCGCAGGCCAGGTCGGCACCGTCTACACTGTTCAGATCACCATCGGCACCACGACCGGCCGCACCATCAGCCGCGCCATCCTGCTGCCGGTCCAAAGTCTCGCAACCGCCGCCGTCCCGATCAACGCCCTGCAATCGGACACCGGCGCCATCGTCACAGACCAGTCCGGCAACCCCATCCTGATCGGGAGCTGACCATGCCCACGATCGACCAGCTCCAAGCCGCGACCGCCGCGACAGACGGCGACGAGCTCCCGGCCTCCCAAACCGGAATCCTGAAACGGATCACGCGCGCACAGCTCACCGCTGGCCTGCAGCCGACCATCAGCCTCGCCACAGGCCAGCTGCTCGGCCGAACCGACGCCGGCACAGGCGCGCCGCAGCCAATCGGCATCGGCGCCAACCTCACGCTCGCCTCAGGCCAGCTGAGCGCGACAGCACAGCCCTTCAGCATCACCGGCTTGCCTGCCGCCAGCGCGCCATCGGCCGCCGATCACGTCGCAATGTCGCAGTCAGGCACCGACGCGGCACTGCCCTACAACCAGTTCATGGCCGGCCTCGCCACGCTCTCCGGCGTCGACGGCTCGAACCTGCGCACACTCGCCACCGGCACAAGCGCATCACGCCGCCTCGCCGACCAGGCGGCGGACGCAGCACCCATTGAGGCCTTCGGCGCTGCCGGCGACGGTCTGACCGATGACAGCGCGGCCCTCATCTCGGCCCTCGCATCGGGACGCCCAGTCCGTTTCGGCCCGAAGATTTACGTGATCAACGGCCCGCTGATGATCAACAGCACCACACCCGTCCTGCTCGGCACACCCGGCCAGACCATCCTGCGCCGCGGACGCCAGACCGGCGGCACCGCGTGGATCACCATCGCAAGCGCCGCTATCCGCGCCGACGGCATCATCTTCGACGCCAACGCGCCGACGGTCACGGCCGACACGTCCGCAATCAGTCTCGCCTCGACAGCGATCACGTCAGATTGGCATCGCTGCGTGATCCAGAATGCCGGGGGCCCAACGCAAGGCCACGGCCTGGTCATCCAGGCCAGCGACCCCGCGCAGACCCAGCATCTGATCAGGGACTGCGAGTTCGCCCACAACGCCCTCCACGGCATATGGGCCCAGGCCTGCACAGGCGTTACGATCCAGGACAGCCGCGCCCACGACAACGCGCAATACGGCTTCTGCCTGGACTTCACCGATCCGACCTTCGCCCAGAAGGTCCGCCTCAACCGGATCGGCGGCTGCCGCGCCTGGGCCAACCGACGCGGCATCTCGATTGGCAACTTCAACGCCACCAACACCACAGCCACCACCTACGGCCTCGCCAACCCAGACGCGATCTCCGTTCACGTGTCCGGCAACATCTGTGACGACAACACCCAGCACGGCATCTACGCCTCCGGCAGCGCGCTGCTGATCCACGCCAACCAGCTGTCCAACAACGGAACGCCCCTGGCGGGTTCGGGCATCACGGCCAATGTCTCCGGCAGCCGGGTCACGTCCAACATGATCGTCGGCAGCGCGCCGTTCGGCATCGATTGTGGCGGATCGAGCCTGTCAGACATCGCACAGAATCAGGTCAGCGCAGCCGCGGTCGGGATCAACTGCGGCGGCAGCACGGGCGTGCGCGTGCATGGCAATGTCATCCAGTCGTGCAGCTTCTGGGCCATCCAGGCCAACAACATCGAAGCCGACGCCAGCGGCATCAACTACGGTCTCGCCTGCCAGAACCTTGCCCTGACCGAGAACTGGATCGCCATCAGCAGCGCGTCCGCCGGCGGCATCGTCCTGCGCGACGCCCCGCTCAACGTCCTCGTCGCGCGCAACAGCCTCATCGGCAGCGGCGCCGCAACCATCGCCAACGCGCTGTGGTGCAACACCGAGGCCGCGATCATCGAAGGCAACCGCTGGAACTTCACCCAGCGCTTCTATGCCACCCCCTCGGTGATCAACGGCCTCAACACGCTGCTCGTCCCCGACATTGCGGACGGCGTCATGCTGATGGGCCCAACCACCGCCGTGCAGGCGATCGTGACCAACTACCAGGCGCAGACGGCCGGACAGCTAACGTTCATCCGCGTGACCGCCGGCGGATCCGGCTATACCACCGCCACCGTTGCCATCGCCGGTTCAGGCACAGGCGCTGCCGCGCGGGCCATCCTGTCCGGCGGCAGCGTGCTCGGCATCGTCGTCACCAATGCCGGCAGCGGCTATGGCCAAACCGCAACCCAGCTTGCGGTCACGGTATCCGGAGACGGCAGCGGCGCCCTCGCGATAGGCTATTGCGGCACCCCCGTCATCGAGGAACGGCGGCTGCTGGTTCGCTGCAACACGCAGGCGACCTTCGCCCGCACCGGCTCGCAGCCGCTGCAGGACAACTGGTTCGGCGGCACCCTCAACGTCCCCCTCGCTTCAGACGTCGAATGGATCGGCACCTGGGGCGGCTGGCACGCGGCCCGCTTCGTCTCCACCGACAACCTCGCCCCCGACAATGCCGGCGGCGCGATCCTGCGCACGGTTCAGAACGCCGATCTCCAGCTCAGGCCCGGTGGCTCAGGCCATTTCCGCCTGACAACCGATGCCGAGACGACCGGCGTCACCTCGGCCATCGGCCGCGGCGCCCCGGAAGGGAATGTCACCGCCCCACCCGGCTCCACCTACAGCAACCTCAACGGCGGAACTGGCACCAGCTTCTACGTGAAACGAACAGGAACCGGCCCGACCGGCTGGTTCGCCCTGGGCTGACGGCCCCCAGCACACGAGGCGGATTCACCAACCGAATGCAGGGAGGACCTCCATGCCCACATTGCGCCAACTCCCCGAAGCAGCCCGTACTAACCCAGACGACCTGATCGTCCTCGATCAGTCCGGCACAACCCGCGCCGTGTCGGTCGCAACCCTCACGGGCGCGCTGCAACCCAACCTGTCCGTTGCGCAGGGCAAGCTGCTGGGCCGCGTCAGCGTCACGCCAGGCCAGCCGGAACCGGTCAATATCGGCCCAGGGCTGAGCCTCTCCACCGGCACTTTGGCGACCGATCCGACCCAGATCCCCACGCTCGACAGCCCCAGCTTCACCGGCACGCCTTCGGCCCCGACAGCGCCGCCCAATGACAGCAGCACGCGCCTCGCAACAACCGCGTTCGTCCAGCAACGGCTGTTCGCACCCGTCACGCTCTCTGGCGACGCAACCGGCGCGGGCATGTCCACAATCCCAGTCACCCTGCCCGCCATCACCACCCCCGGAACCTTCACCAAGGTCGCCGTGAACGCCAAGGGGCAGATCACGAGCGGCATGTCGCTCGCCGGCTCCGACCTCGCCGGCCTCGATCTGTCCCATACGACGCTGCGCGCCACCAACGGCCAAACCCCCGCGACACAGGCAGCACGTGCCGCGCTCCAGCTGGACGCCGTCACTGATTTCGGTGCGGATCCGACAGGCGCCACCGACAGCACCGCAGCCATCCAAAGCGGCATCGACGCGCTGACCGCGATAGGCGGCGGCGTCCTGCGTCTCGCTGGCACATTCAAGATCACATGCACGCTCACCCTTCGCGCCAGCCATGTTGGCCTGCTGGGCCTGGGCCACGGCCAGCTGCACGGCGACCTGTCATGGCCCGCCACCAGCCGCCTGATCTGGGCCGGCGCATCGGGCGGCACGATGGTCGACGTCTCGCCGCAGCCCAGCGCCTCGGCAGGCCGCGCCCTGATCGGCGGCTCCGTGGTGGACATTCTGCTCGACTGCGCCGGCGCCGCATCGATCGGCATCCGCATCGCCTCCGTGCGCCACGGCCGGTTCCACATCGCCTACCTCAACCCGCTGGCAGGCACGAGCCTGCAGGCCGCGGTGGTTCTGGATACTGTCGACCTCTCTGAATACAACGACACGCAATACAACACGCTGACGATCACGGGCGCCGAACTCGGGACCGGCGGCCAGGGCGTTCTGCTCCAGGCCAAGAGCCGGCTGAGCCAGGTGGCCGGGTCGGCGTATTACGGCAACGTCTCCTACAATGTCTTCGAGAAGATCCAGCTCCATTACTGGCGCGGCGTGCCACTGACCCTGCGCGAGACCGACAACAACATCTTCTGTCTTTGGGGCATCAACGCGCCGCCCAGCGTGCCGCCGGCCTATCCCACGCCGGCCGTCGCCACCAGCGCGAGCATCGAGATCCAGGGCAGCTCAGACCCGGTCTGGGCCTTTCCAGCTCTCAACAACGTCTTCGAGCACGGCGGCTGCGCCGGTCCCATCAACTGCCGCGGCACCGCAAGCTTCACCCAGCCATCCGGAGCTTCCGGCGGCCAGCAGGCCCCCAACCTGTTCCTGCGCCTCGACAAGGGCAACGGCGTCCCGGACCCGACGATCGAGGCCGGCGCCTACGCCTATTTCGGCGACATCAATTTCATCGACAACGGCAAGGGGCTCACACAGGCCACCCTCTCCGACACTCGCGCCAACGTCCTCGCCCTGCGATCGGCTCAGACCCCGGGCGGTCCCGTCCTGCATGCCGGCGCCGGCCCGGCCGCGCGAATCGTGTCCCCGAAACTGGCACATACATGGCAGCTCGGCAGCCAGGATGACGGCTCCTTCTCCCTCGCGCCGGCCACCATCAACGAGCGATGGCTCTATCTGGGCGCCAACGCGGGCAACTACGTCGTGGCCCCCGGCGGCTTCTGGTCAGGCGACATCACACAGTCCCAAGCCGTCCTGACCGGCGGTACCAATGGCGTCCCCGCTACCCTGCGCGGCTTCAGCAACACGACATCGAACGTGTCCCTGGCGTTGCAGGCTCAAGGCGCGGGCGTGGTCTATCTCAGCAACGGAAACGGCATCCAGTTCCAGGTCGTCGACAGCGGCGGCCCGGCCGCGAACTTCCTAAGTGCCCATGGCGGCGTCACCGGGACGGCACCCTCGATCACTGCGATCGGCGCGGACACAAGCATCGACATCACACTGCAGCCCAAGGGCATTGGCCAGGTCAGGATCGCCACGCCCGCGACGTCGGACACGTCCACGGCCGCCGCCACCACCGCCTGGGTGCGAGCACAAAACTACCTCACCACGGTCACGAGCCTGGACAGCGCGCCGATCGGCGCCAAAACCCCATCAACCGGCGCCTTCACCTCCTTGTCCGCAAGCGGCAGCGCGACCCTCGGCAACGGTGCCACGATCAACAGCGGCGGTGCGATCAGCGTCTTCAACAGCGTCTGGACCGCAGGCAACCCCGGCAACGGCGCATTCCAATGGAACATTACGGGCTCCGTCCCCAACGGCGGCGTGATCGGCCAGCTCACCAACATCTTCAACAACGGTCCGGAATGCGCCCAGGCCCAGAAGATGAACTACTGGTCCTATGCCGGCAACGCCGGCAGCGTGGACAACGCGCAGACCCTGATCGGCATCTTCAATCCCACGAACGTCCCCACCACCAACATGGGCGCCGAGCTCGTCCGCTGGACTGTGGGCGTCACGCCCAACGACACGACGCACAATTGGACCCACGTCGTCGAGGAATACAACGTCGTCAACCGCGGTCTCGATATGGGCTGGCGGGCCTATCGCAATGACACCAGTCATAGCTCCGGCGGCGCCCAGCAGATCACCGGCATCGTCAACTACTCGCCGGAAGCCACCAATCTGGGCACCGCCGGCGAGGGCAAGAACCTTCTCTTCGCCGAACTGTTCGGCCAGTCAGCCGCCGTCACGGCCTCAACCGGCATTCCTGCCCGCTTCTACAATGCCTCGCTCTACGAGCCGAACTGCGTCGTGGGCGGCAGCGGCCGCGCCATCTACATCAACGGCGACACCACCGGCATCTCCGGCCAGATCCCCTATGCGCCACTCGAGGTAAACCTCACCTGGCTCCACGGCCTGCGCACCACAACTGCGACCTTCCAGGACGGCGCCGCCTTCACCATGGCCACCGGCCAGGCTGTCGCCTGGACCACTGGATCCTCAACAGCATCAATCGCCGCCAGCGGCAGCGGCGCAAACCAGGACATCGTCCTCACCCCGGCCGGCACCGGTGCCGTCCGTCTCACCACCGTCACCAGCGCCGACGCAACCGGGGTCAACCTCGGCACCACGCAAGGCACGGTGCTCCAGGTCCGTGACAGCGGCGTGGCCGCCGCCAGCAAGCTCGTGGTCACGCCCGGCAACGGCGCGGGACCCGTCGTCGTCGCGGTCTCAGGCGAGACGAACCAGGGGATGATCTTCCGCAGCGCCGGCAGCGGCCAGATCAACTTCCAATCGGGTGCCGGCGGCGTCACCAACTCGCTGACCGTAGCTGCCAATCCCACTGCGGTGAACGCCCTCAGCATCACCGGGGGTTCCGCCGGCCAGAATGTCGTTCTCGGAGTCAACGGCACAGATCCGAACGTCACAATTCAGATCGTCCCCCAGGGAGCGGGCACGGTCTACATGAGCCGCGCACAGATCGCCGGCGGCAGCATCGATTTGACTCCGATCGGATCGAGCGCGCCGAGCACCGCCCGCTTCACCACCTTGGCGGCGACCGGCACGGCAAGCTTTTCAGGTGGCATCGCCGATGCGAGCACCAGCGTCCAGACCCCGGGGACCGGCTTTGCGATCACCGTCCCCAACGGCGTCTCGACGTTGCAGCTCACGCCGGTCGGAACATTGGCCAGCGGCACGATCACGATGCCGTCCGCTCCGATCAACGGCCAGTGGCTCATCGTTGCGTCAACCGGCACCGTTACCTCCTGCGCCTTCAGCCCCGGCGCCGGGCAGACGATCCTCGGCGCACCTCCCCAACTTCAGGCCTTCTCCGAGATCACATTCCAATACGAGGCCGCAGGGTCCGTTTGGATCTGCCAGTCCGGCAACGACAGCCGCATGGCCACGGCACTGTCAAGCACGGTCCTCTCGCCCTATGCCCAGGCATCGCTGTTCGGAACCGGCGTGGACGGCAATGTCACGATCAGCAGCGGCACCACCACGCTGTCGCGAGACATGCATTACGCCGGGCTCACGATCAGCGGAACAGGCATTCTCAAGACCAATGGTTGGCGCGTCTTCGTCGCCGGCACGCTCAACCTAAGTGCCGCCGCCGCTGGCGCGATCCAGGCCAACGCCAACAACGGCAATTCAGGATCAGGCGCATCCGGTGGCAGTGGCACTTTTTTGCCGTTGCCGTCCTACACCGTTCCAGCTTCGGGCAGCGGCGGCAGCGGCAGCGGGGGCAACGGCAGCACAACGATGGGCGCGGCCGGCGGCGCATCCCTAGGGGGAGGCGCGCTCTGTGGCGGCTCGGGCGGCGCATCCGGATCGGGCGGCCTCGGCACCAGCCCCGGCGGAGCCGGCAGCTCCGTCCCGGCGTCCAGCGTCCTGAGCTCAGTTGCCTTTGCCGGACCGCCGCACCTGATGGGGATCTCGGGTGCCGCGCCCTATTACACCTACGCCTCGTTCACGCCAGGCGGCGGCGGGGGGGGGGGCGGCGACGGAACCAACAGCGGGGGAGGCGGCGGCTCGGCTGGCGGCGGCGCAGGCGCGATCGTCATCGCAGCCCGGTTCATCAATCGATCCGGCGCCACCGCACTCGGCGCCATCCAGGCAAAAGGCGGCACAGCCGGCAGCGGCGCAGCCGGGACCGCCGGCAACGCAGGCGGCGGAGGCGGCGGTGGCGGTGGCGGCGGCGGGCTGATCTGGCTGTGCTATGAAGCATTGCTGGGCTCCCCGGCCACCGGCCTCATCGATGCCACGGGCGGCAACGGCGGCTCTGGCGGCAACGGCAGCGGAACCGGGCGCGGCGGCAACGGCGGGGGCGGCGGCCCGTCAGGTAGCTACCAGCTCGTCAACCTGAGCGCCGGCACCTTCACGAACTCCGGCAACAACGCGGCTGGAACGTCCGGAACCACAACCACCACCTCAACGGCAGGTGCCGGCGGCACAGGAGCTATCCTGCGGGGAACGTTATGACGTCACCCGACGACACGCCCACCATCGCTTCGCCACGAAAGCGAAAGCCGCGTGCGCCGAGGCTGCCAGAACCGCTGGAAGCGCCGAATTCAGCAGCCCGCACGATCGGACAACTCGAAGGACGGGTCCTCTCAATCGAAGACCGGCTGGACCGAAGCGAAGCCGCGACCGCTGCACGACTGACAATCATCGAAAAGAAGCTCGACAACATCGCGGCCACACTCAGTCGCCGCATGGGCGGATTGCAACTCGCTCACTGGATCGCGGCCGGGATCTTGGCCGCGATCGGGGTCATCGCATCCCATCTCTGGCCAGGAAAATCCACATGACCCTATTCGAACAGGCCTTCGCCATCCTGATCGGCCACGAAGGCGGCTACGACACCACACGCGCTGATCCCGGCAACTGGACCGGCGGCAGCGTCGGAGCGGGACAGCTGCGCGGAACCAAGTTCGGCATTAGCGCAGCCTCTTATCCAGCGATCGATATCGCCGCCCTTGAGCTTTCCGACGCCCAGGCGATCTACCGCCGCGACTTCTGGGATCCCATGCACGCGGACGACCTGCCGGCCCCACTGGCACTCCTGGTCTTCGATGCCGCGGTGAACAACGGCAAGTCGCACGCCAGCATCTGGCTCCAGGTCGCCGCCGGTGCGGCCCCAGACGGCCAGATCGGACCAGCCACCCTGCAAAAACTGAATGAAGCCGCCTCATCCAAGGGCGGTGCGGCCATCTGCTCTGAGTTCATGGCCCAGCGGCTGACCTTCATGGCCGCCCTGCCGACCTGGCGTGTGTTTGGCCTCGGGTGGTCTCGCCGTCTCTGCGCCCTGCCCTATCAATCCCTCGAAATGAGAGAACCGTGACATGCTTCCTTTGATCCCTTTGGCCGTCTCGCTCGCACCGGAAATCGCAAAATGGCTGTTCGGATCGGATGGCGAAACAACGGCAACGGCGGTGGTCGCCGCCGTGCGGTCAGCCACCGGCACAAACGATGAAACGGCCGCCGGCCAGATGCTTGCGACAAATCCACAGGCTGCGACCGATCTGCGGGTCAAGCTCGCGCAGATCGCAGCCGATCGCGAGCGGGCTGCGTCTGACGCGCAGGCGGCCATGCTGACCAGCCAGTTGAAGGATATCGCCGATGCCAGGGCGCTCACGGTGGCGCTGGCCCAAAGCAAATCCGCGGTCCAATGGGCAGCGCCGGTGGTGTCCGCCATCGTTCTCACAACATTCGGCGCCGTGATGTTCCTGGCCTTGACCCGGTCCCTGCCAGCCGGGTCAGAGACCCTGCTCAACATGCTGCTCGGCTCGCTGGCAGCCATGACAACATCGGTCGTCAGTTATTGGGTGGGTTCATCCGCCGGAAGCGCGCAAAAAACTGATCTTCTGTACCGGAGCGCCCCACTGACCGGCGTGGACAAATCATAGTAATGACGCGCCGTTACGCGGAGCGGCAAACCGCTACATGACCCAGAGCAACAGGATCGCGCCGACCGCAAAGACCGCAAACGCCTGGTTATGATAACGGGACAGAAATGCTTCCATCTTGCTCGGCGACACGTTTCCAAGGGCAAACTTATCGTGAAACACGTCTGGCTGAACGCCGGCAGCCGCCAAGATCGGCTCGGACGCGCCCTGAGACAGCATGCGCTTGACCTGGTCAAAGCTCGCGCGGATTGTGATATCGGGGAGGGGCGGCATTTCTGCCGGCAACATCTGCGCCGCAATACCGGACACGGGCGCCGCAACGAACGGATCGGCCGCCATAATGACAACCTGCGCGCCGTTCAGTGCGCGCCGCCACTCATCGAATGTTGCAGGCCGTACCGCGAGCTTCATGGCGATGTTGCTAGCCCGGGCCGACATGCCGTCCATCTCAGGTCAATCCAATCTACATTCGTTGACCAAACTAGACACATGCTCCGAGTCGATATCAAGAGCGAACCATCGACCACGTGGCACAGACCGGCACTTTGGAGCCGCATATCGTCAAAACATCACACGACCTTCAGACACGGCGGGACCGCATCCTGAAATCAGGCGACCCCCACCATCGTGCTGCGCGCCCATGACGCCGCCGCGTCCTCATCGAACAACTCGGTCAGCTTCTTCATCATGGTGCCGCCAAGCTCCTCGGCGTCAACGATCGTGACGGCGCGCTTGTAGTAGCGTGTGACATCATGGCCGATCCCGATGGCCACGAGTTCAACCTGCCGGCGATCCTCGATCTCTCGGATGATGTCTCTCAGATGCCGTTCCAGAGAGTTGCCCGGATTGACCGACAGCGTGCTGTCATCGACTGGCGCGCCATCGCTGATCACCAACAGGATCCGGCGGTGCTCACTGCGCGACAACAGCCTGCGATACGCCCACAGAAGCGCTTCGCCGTCGATGTTTTCCTTCAGCAGCCCTTCACGCAGCATCAAGCCAAGGTTCTTGCGGCTGCGCCGCCACGGGCTGTCGGCAGATTTGTAGACGATGTGCCGCAGATCGTTGAGCCGCCCCGGATTGCGCGGCTTGCCCTCCGCAGCCCAGCGATCGCGCGACTGTCCACCCTTCCAGGCGCGCGTCGTGAATCCCAGAACCTCGACCTTGACCGCGCAGCGTTCCAAGGTCCGCGCCAGTATGTCCCCGCACATCGCGGCCACCGTGATCGGCCGGCCGCGCATCGAGCCGGAATTGTCGATCAGAAGCGTGACGACTGTGTCGCGAAACTGCGTGTCGCGCTCTCGCTTGTAGGACAGCGCCATCATCGGATTGACAATGACGCGGGCAAGACGACCGGCGTCCAGCATGCCTTCCTCAAGATCGAAATCCCAGGCCCGGGTCTGCTGCGCCATCAGGCGCCGTTGCAGCCGGTTGGCGAGCTTGGCCACGACGCCTTGCAGATGCTGCAGCTGTTGGTCGAGATTCTGCCGCAACCGTGACAGCTCCTCTGGGTCGCACAGATCCTCGGCCGCGATCTCTTCGTCGAACTGCCGCGTATAGGGCTTGTAGGCCGCTTCGCTGTCGAGCACCGGCTTGTCGCGTCGCGGCTGCGGCCCGCCGGGCCGGTCGTCCCCTTCGGCGGCGGCCGAATCATCCTCCTGATCCTCGCCGGCCTCTTCCTCGGCTGCCTCGCCTTCCATCTGCTCCGGCTGCGCACCCAACATCGATTCGGCCTCGGACTGGCTCTGGCCCTCGCCCTGCTGCTGGTCGTCCTGCTGGCCGGACTGCTCGCCCTCATCCTCGGTTTCGTCTGAGTTCTCGGGCTCGGCCTCCACCTCGGCCTCGGCAAGGTCCATGGCCGCCAGAAGCTTCCGTGCCGTCCGCGTGAAGGCCGTCTGATCGCCCAGCGTCGTGGCCATC
>CAIQQQ010000170.1 GCA_903873995.1 uncultured Rhodospirillales bacterium | reverse complement strand
GCGAGCTGGGCGCGACCGGCATTGTCGCCAGCGGCGAGCTGCGGGCGGCCGGCGTTGTCGCCAGCGGCGAGCTGGGCGCGACCGGCATTGTCGCCAGCGGCGAGCTGCGGGCGGCCGGCGTTGTCGCCAGCGGCGAGCTGGGCGCGACCGGCGTTGTCACCGGCAGCAAGCTGCGGGCGGCCGGCATTGTCGCCAGCGGCAAGCTGGGCGCGACCGGCATTGTCGCCAGCGGCCAACACGGCGCGGCCGGCATTATCGCCAGCTGCGGTCTTGACGCAGGCGATGGACGCGGCCGGGGCCGCCGCGGTCTGGGCGAAGGCATGACCGGCGAGCGTGAGCGCGAAGGCGGCGGCGAGCGTGAATTTAACAGCGGACATGATCGTAACTCCCAAGGTTTGCTCAAGCTGAGCGACAATGTCTGCACTTCCCAGTGCAGGTTCAGCCCCGCCAAACGACCGGCTTCGATCCCCGGTTCGCTGGGTGGGCGCATTCCCGCAGCTGATGAACAGTCTCGGGACGGGGCATCTGCGTTACAACCCCAACAACGAATCCTTGATTGCATGCCAGCTGTCCTTATTCGGCGCGCAGATCAAACCGCCATCGGTTTCCCGCACGGAATAAGCGGAGCCGTCAAACCGCGCGGCATAGCCGCCGGCCTCGCGGTGCAGCAGCCAGCCGGGGGCATGGTCCCAGGGCAGCAGCCGGCCATAAAGCAGATAGTGGCAGTGTCCGCCGGCGATCAGCCGATATTCGTGGCCCGCGCAGCGATACTGAAAACTCGCAGCCACGCGGGGCAGATTGGCGGCCACGCGCTCGCCCAGCGCCGTGGGCAGATAGCGCCAGGACGCGCCGCCGGACATCTCCGCCACCGGGACCGGCTTGGCCACAAGCAGATCGGTTCGTCGCCCGTCCGAATGCTGCGTGAAGGCCCCTTCCCCGCGCACCGCGATCGCGTGATCCTGGCCCACCGGGTCGTGGATCACGGACGCCACCACCTCTCCCTGCAGCACCGCCGCGGCCATGGTCGCGAACAGCGGCAGGCCCCAGGCGAAATTGTTCGTGCCGTCCACCGGATCGACCACGAAGGCGAGACCATCGCCAACAAGCCGCGCCAGAATCGCAGGATCGGCAGCCACCGCCTCCTCCCCCACCACCAGGCAGCCGGGAAAGCGGCGCTGCAGATCGCGGGCGATCTGGCGCTCTGCCGCTTCGTCCGCCTCGGTGACCAGATCGAGCGGCCCGGACTTGGCGCGCACATCGCCAGCGGCAAGGTGGCGGAACCGCGGCATCACCTCGGCGCGCGCCGCATCGGCCAGGATCTCGGCGAGCGCCATCGTGTCGGCCAGGGAAAACAGGTTGGAGACCAGCGTCATGGATGTTCGAACCTTGCGCGATCGGCGGGCAACAGGCGGACCTGGATGTGCACCGCTTCGTTACTGTCCTCACGATGCGTGACGTCGCCATGCTGATACAGCCAGGCGATCCGCGCGCCGTCTTCAGGCGGCAGGGCGTAGCTGACATCTTCCATGGCGGCGGCGAGGCGGTTGTCGATGCTGTTGGCAAGCTCGCTCAGGCCCTCGCCGGTCAAGGCCGAGACGGAGACGAGGCTGGCGTTGGCGCGCGGGCGGAACTGCACCGCGGCCACGCCGCCCATGAGATCGGCCTTGTTCAGCACCTCGATCGTGCGGCTCTGCCAATCCTCGTCAAGGGCACCATCCGAGACGAGTCCGCGCAGCACCTCCTCCACATCGGCGCGCTGGGCCATTGTGTCGGGGTGGGCGGCGTCGCGCACATGCAAGATGACATCGGCCTCCGACACCTCCTCGAGCGTGGCGCGGAAGGCCGCCACCAGCTCGGTCGGCAGCTCGGAGATGAAGCCCACCGTGTCCGACAGGATGGCGCGGCGGCCCGAAGGCAGCACCAACGCGCGCATGGTGGGATCGAGGGTGGCGAAAAGCTGGTCCCGCGCCGCAACGTCCGCGCCGGTCATGGCGTTGAAAAGCGTCGATTTGCCGGCGTTGGTGTAGCCGACCAGCGCCACGGTCGGGAACGGCGTGCGGCGCCGTGCGCTGCGATGCAGGCCGCGGGTGCGGCGCACCTGTTCCAACTCGCGCTTGAGGCGGACGATGCGGTCGCCGATCAGCCGCCGGTCCGCCTCGATCTGCGTCTCGCCGGGGCCGCCGAGGAAGCCGAAACCGCCCCGCTGGTGCTCCAGATGGGTCCAGGACCGAACAAGGCGAGAGCGCTGATACTCGAGATGGGCGAGCTCGACCTGCAGCGCGCCCTCCCGCGTGGTGGCGCGCTCGCCAAAGATGTCCAGGATGAGGCCGGTGCGGTCGATAACCTTGCAGCCCCATTCCTTTTCCAGGTTGCGCTGCTGCACGGGGCTCAGCTGGCTGTCCACGATCACGACCGCCACGGATTTTTCGACAAGCTCCAGGCCCTGGGCCGTGATCTGGCCAGAGCCAAGCAAGGTGGAGGAGCGGCGGGTGCGCAGCGGCAGGATCGCCTCATGCACCACCACCAAACCGATCGCGGCGGCCAGGCCCACGGCCTCGGCCAGGCGGGCCTCCGCGGCCCTCGCGGCATCCGCGCGTTCTGGGCGTTCCCACGGCAGAATGACCGCTGCCCGGACTGGGTCAGCGGCTGAACCGTTGCTTTTGTCAGTCAGAACTTGGCTCCCGTCGGGCGATGGTCAGGGTCGTCGGGCTGATCGCCGCATTCGGCCCAGAGGCCGGCCCAGAGGCCGGTCCAGAGGCCGGCCCAGAGGCCGGTCCAGACATGGGTCCGGGCGCCGCAAGCTGGGCCGTCATCGCGGCGGGAGCCTGACCGTCCTGATCGGCCCGCGGGCCATCATAAAGCTGGATCGGCGCGCCCGGCATCACGGTGCTGATGGCGTGCTTGTAGATCAGCTGCGTGTGCCCGTCCCGGCGCAGCAGCACGGAGAAATTGTCAAACCAGGTGATGATGCCCTGGAGCTTAACGCCGTTGACCAGAAACACGGTCACGGCGGTCTTGTTCTTGCGCAAGTGATTCAGAAACACTTCCTGAACGTTTTGCGACTTTTCACTCGCCACGTTGAATCCTTCCTTTGGCCGATCGGGGGAACCGCTCGGAGACATGCAGACGACATGATCGTAGCGACATGCTGCGGTGCAGCAAGGATACGCGATGCGATGTCTCACGCAAGGCTGCAAAGATAGGCTGCAAGGTCGGTCGCGTCGAGAAAATGCTGGTCTGGGGTAAGGCCGCGTGCCGCAAGGCCCTCCAGTCCGCCATCGGCCTCGGCATCGCCCACCAGGATCGCGGCGATCCCGGCGGCGCGGGCGCCCTCGATGTCGATGCCGGTGTCGCCGACATACCAGATCTCGGGCCCGGCCGGATGGGCGACCGCGGCCAGCGCCAGCGCGAACGGGGCTGGATGCGGCTTGTCGGCCTCGGCATCGCCGGCGCCCAGGATCGCGCGGAACCGCGCGGTCCAGCCCAGGCGGTCGCATTCGCGGCGCAGCGGTTCGCCGTCCTTGCTGGAGACCACCGCCTGCGGCAGATGCGCAGATGCCGCCAACGCCTCCGCGGCCCCCGGCATCGTGGCAAGATGGGTCAGATGGGTCTGCAGATAGGCCTGCTGAAAGATCGCCGCCGCCCGCTTCCAGTCGGGGCCGAAGATCGGCGGGAAGCTCTCCCGCACCGAACGCCGCGCCCGCGCGCGGGTCTCGGCCGTGGACCAGGGGGCCATGCCAAAGCCGGCGAAGGCCTGGTTAAGGGCCTCCGCCACCGCCGGCCAGCCATCGGCCAGCGTGCCGTCCCAGTCCCATATGATTGCGCGGGGATGTTTCACCCGAGCCCAATAGGATCGATCCCCACAGCCTGCAACAGCAGCAGCGCGTTGAGCGACAGGACAACCACGGTCGCCACGATCGCGACCGCCTGCAGCGGGCGCGAATTGGTGAACGCGCCCATGACGCTGCGCCGCCCCGTCAAGATCAGAAGCGCAATCATCGGCACCGGCAGCGCAATGCTCAGCACCATCTGGCTGGCCACCAGGCTGTCCGTGGCGTTCACGCCCATGGCGACCACCGCGAAGGCCGGCAGCATGGTCACGCCGCGGCGCAACCACACCGGAATACGGACATGCATGAAATCCTGCATGATCGACTGGCCGGCCATGGTTCCCACGACGGACGAGGAGAAGCCGGACGCCAGCAGCGAGATCATGAACACGGCCGCAGCGCCGGTTCCAAGCAGCGGGGTGAGTGTGACGTAGGCGGTTTCGATCTCAGCCACATCGGGATGGCCGGTGTGAAACACGGCAGCGGCCATCGCGATCATCGCGAGATTGACCAGGCCCGCGAAACTGAGGGCGATCAGCACCTCGCGGTTGGAAAACCGCAGCACCCGGGCGCGCAGCGCGTCCGTCGCCGCCGGCATACGCCCCGTCACCAGCGCCGAGTGCAGGTAGATCGCATGCGGCATGACGGTTGCGCCGATCATCGCCACGGCGAGCCCCACCGCGTCGAAATCCGGCAGGGTCGGGATCACGGCGCCACGCGCAAACGCGCCCCAGGCGGGCGGTGCTATGACCAGTTCGACGAGGTAGCTCAACCCGATCACGGCCACGAAGCCGGCGATGATCAGTTCCATCCTGCGAAACCCGCGGCCTCCCAGCACCATCAGCGCATAGGTGACGATGGCGGTGATGCCAAGGCTGATCAGAAGGGGCAGGCCGAACAGCAGGGACAGGCCGATGGCGCCGCCGAGAAACTCACCAAGATCGGTCGCCATGGCCGCAACCTCGCTCACCGCCCACATCGCCCAGACCAACGGCATGGGGAACCGGTCTCGACAATGCGCGGCCAGGCTCTTGCCGGTGACGATGCCGAGCTTGGCCGACAGCGCCTGAAACAGCATGGCGATGACGTTGGCGAGCACCACGACCCACAGCAGCGCGTAGCCGTATTTCGATCCCGCCTGGATGTTCGTCGCGAAGTTGCCGGGGTCCATATAGGCGATTGAGGCGATCACGGCGGGCCCGGCGAACGGCAGCATGGCGCGCAGGCCGTGGCTTTGGCCGGCCATCGCCGCCTCACCCGCGGCAACCGTGCGGCTTGACAGTGTGTCGCTGGTGAACTCCGTCATCGCTGCATCACCCATCGTCGCCTCATTGCCGCCCAATCTAAGTTGTATCCAAGGTTACACTTGTTGACGCAGGATGTAGATGCGCGGGGGCCAGTGTCAACCGCCAGGAGCGGCTGCGCGGCAGGTGGGATGTTGAAATTCCGATGACGCTTCGTCATGGTCCGCGCGCCGGGCATCGGCAGAACTGATCAGGAGAGTGGGGTGCCGATCCAGACCGCGATGGCCGACACGACCGACACGCTACCGGCCGAGGTCACCCAGGCCCGCCAGTTCGGCAAGACCCGGACCGCGCAATCGACCGCCCTGCTTGAGGATTACGCCGAGCTGATCGCCGATCTTTTGGCAACGGCCGGCGAGGCGCGGCCGACCGATATTGCGCGCAGGCTCGGCGTCAGCCACGCCGCCGCCATCAAGACGATCGCCCGGCTGAAGCGTGAGGGGCTGGCCACGTCCCGTCCCTATCGCGGTGTGTTCCTCACGCCAGAAGGCGAGGCCCTGGCGCTGCGGGTGAAGGCGCGGCACCGCCTGGTTGTCGATCTGCTGAAGGCGGTGGGGGTGCCGGAGGAGGCGGCGGAACAGGATGCAGAGGGCATCGAACATCACGTGTCCGAGGTCACGTTGCGTGCGTTCGCGGCGTTTCTTCGGAATCTACGTTAGCGTGAGCTCTCAGCTGTTTGATCAGTAGCCATCGCGGCACGCATGATACCATTCGGTCATCAGGAGATGATGACCATGAAACATATCTGCAGCCTGCTTGCCGCCATTGTGATCTCCGGCTGTGCCCTCACGCACGCATCCGGCGACCGCTTCGTGGTGTTCTTCGAGCCATCAGCCTACGAGCTTGACACGCCGTCGAAAGGGATTGTGACCGATGCTGCGGCGCGGTGGCGCCGCCATCCGGACCAGACCGTGGTGGTGGCCGGGTTCGGCGACATCTACGGCACCGAAAAGGCTCTGGCCGACGTCAACCATGCGCGGACGCAAAGCGTCACGTCTCAACTCCTGCTGAGCGGCGTGCCGGCGAACCGGATCACGCAGCGCGACATGGGCCCGACGAAGTTCCAGATCGACAGTCTGGAAAGCCGCCGGGTGGAAATCACCGTAGGCTCGCTCTGAACGGCACGCTCTGAACGGCTCGCGTTGACGGTTCAGCCGGTGAGGAAGTCGCGGACCACGGCGATCGTCGGCGCATCCATCATCGCCGGCGCGTGTCCGGTGTCCACCACTTCGGCAATCGCGGCCTTGGCCGCCATGCGCATCGCCGTGTCAGGAAGCAGCAGGTCGCTGGTCTCGCCGCGCAAAACCAGCATCGGGATCGTGATCGCGTCCCAGAACGACCATAGATCGGCGTCGTGCGGGTCGGTGGCCTCGATCGGCACAGCAATGGCGGGGTCATAATGCAGCGCGAGGCGACCCGAGGGGAGCGTGCGGGCGGAATGGCTGGCCAGATGATCCCATTGCACGTCGGTAAGGGGGCCAAACGGGCGGTGGATCACCCGCAGATGATGGCACAGGGCCGCCATGTCGGCGAAATCCGGTGTCTTGCCGATATAGTCGCGGATCCGCGCCAGCGCCTCACGCGG
The DNA here is from genome assembly GCA_903873995.1 of uncultured Rhodospirillales bacterium. Taxonomy (GTDB): domain Bacteria; phylum Pseudomonadota; class Alphaproteobacteria; order Acetobacterales; family Acetobacteraceae; genus CAIQQQ01. Next base: position 12,901 of record CAIQQQ010000170.1, on the reverse strand, counting down.
GATATGCGGGCCGATGTCGTTCACCACCATGCGGGTGATCGGCTGGCCGGGGGCGGCCGCGAGCAGAATGCCGCAGATGCCGCCGAGCGACGTGCCGACATAGCTGATTGGCCGGTCGAGCATGGCTGCCAGATGGCCCAACGCCACGACATAGGCGGGCGGGCCGTACAGCATCGGATCGGCCAGCCAGTCGGATGCGCCGCGGCCGGGCAGATCGGGGCAGATCACGCGGAACCGGTCGCTGAGCGCCTGGGCCAGCGCGTCGAAATCCCGGCCGTTCCTGGTCAGGCCATGAACGCAGACCAATGGCTCCGCGCCCGGGTCGCCCCATTCGGTCCAGGCCATGGTCTGGAACCGGCCGGCGAGCAGATAGCGTACGGATCCGGTGCGATATCCGCTCACAGGACGCCCTTTTCACGGAGGTCGGCGATCTCAACCTCGGTCATGCCGAGCAGGTCGTGCAGCACCGCATCGGTATGCGCGCCGACAGTCGAGGGCGTGATCCGGTAATCGGCCGGCGTCTCGGACAGGCGCACGGGGTTGGCGATCACCTTCACCATGCCTCCGTCCGCCTTGGGGTGCGGCATCTCGACCACTGTGTTGCGCGCGATGATCTGCGGATCGGCGAACACCTGCTCCAGCGTGTTGATCGGCCCGCAGCCGATCTTCAGCGTCTCCAGCATGTCCACCCATTCGGTGGTGGTCTTGGTCTGCATCACCGGCGTCAGCGTGTCGGTGACGAGCTGGCGGTTGGCAACGCGGGCGGCGTTGGTCGCGAAGCGATCGTCGGTCAGCAGATGGGCAAGCCCGGTGTTCTCACAGAACCGCGCAAACGTCGGATCGTTGCCGACCGACAGCACCAGATAGCCATCCTTCGTCGGGAACACCTGATACGGCACGATGTTGGGATGCTGGTTACCAAGCCGCGCCGGGTTCTGCCCGGTCGCCAGATAGTTCATGCCCTGATTGGCCAGCCACGCGGCATGCGTGTCGAGCATGCCGATATCGACCTGCTGGCCGAGGCCGGTCTGCTCGCGGTGGCGCAAGGCGGCAAGGATGCCGATGCAACCGTAAAGCCCGGCGAACAGGTCGGCCACAGGGATGCCGACCTTCTGCGGCAGGCCGTCCGGCTCGCCGGTCAGACTCATCACGCCGCCCATCGCCTGAATCAGGCTGTCATAGCCAGGGCGCGGCGCATATGGACCGGTCTGGCCGAAGCCGGTGATGGAGCAATAGACGATCCCGGGGAAGTCGGCATGCACCTGCTCGTAGCCCAGGCCATACTTCGCCAGCGCGCCGACCTTGAAGTTCTCGACCAGAATGTCGCAGCTCGCCAGCATGCGCCGGATCAGCGCCTGGCCCTCGGGCTTCGCGATATCGACCGAGACGGAGCGCTTGTTGCGGTTCACACCCACGAAATAGGCGCTCTCCTCCGTGCCGGGCATGTAAGGCGGTGCGAAGCCGCGGGTGTCGTCCCCTGCCCCGGGCTTCTCGATCTTGATCACGTCCGCCCCGAGATCGCCGAGCATCTGCGTGCAGGTGGGGCCCGCCAGCACGCGGGTGAGATCGAGCACGCGCAGACCCTTGAGAGGGCCGCTGGAGGTGCTTGTCGTGGCTGGGATTGTCATTCGGCCGTCTTGTCCGTTCTGTCCGGGAGGTGCATCTGAGCTCCTATAGAACCGCATCCGCCGGAGGAAAACCCGATGCCTGACACCGCCATCGTCCAGACCACCCCGCTTGAGCCCTGCCTTGACGAACGCAAGCTCGCGGCCGCGCTGTCCGGATCGCACCTGATCGGCGGGCATCTGGTGCCATCCGTCTCCGGCAAGACGTTCCCCGTCGTCAATCCCGCGACCGGCCAGCAGGTCGCTGTGGCGGCCGAGGGCGATGCGGCCGATGTCGATGCGGCGGTGGCCGATTCGGCCCGGGCGCAGAAGGAATGGGCGCGCATGCCGTCGCGCAAGCGCGGCGCGCTGGTCGCGCAATGCGCCGGCCTGATCCGCACCCATGTCGAAGAGATCGCCCGCCTGATCGCGCTTGAGACCGGCAAGGCGCTGCGCACCGAAAGCCGGGTTGAGGCCAACACGGTGGCTGACGTACTGGAGTTCTTCGGCGGCCTCGGCAGCGAGATCAAGGGCGAGAGCGTGCCGTTCGCGCCCAACGTGCTCTCCGTCACGGTGCGAGAGCCCTTGGGCGTGGTGGGCGCCATCATCCCGTGGAACGTGCCGCTGCTGCTGATGAGCCTCAAGATCGCGCCGGCCCTCGTCGCGGGCAACACCGTGGTGGTGAAATCGGCCGAGGAAGCGCCGCTCGCCGTGCTGCGCATCTGTGAGCTGATGAACCGCATCCTGCCGCCGGGCTGCTTCAACATGCTGTCCGGCTTCGGGCCCGAGTGCGGCGCACCTCTGGTGACCCACCCCGCGGTGCGCAAGGTCACCTTCACCGGCTCCGTGCCGGTCGGCCGGATCGTGGCCAAGGCGGCGGCCGAGAAGCTCATCCCGGTCACGCTGGAGCTCGGCGGCAAGTCGCCGATGATCGTGTTCGCCGATTGCGACTTCGAGAAGACCGTCGCCGGCGCGCTGACCTCGATGCGCTTCACCCGCCAGGGCCAGAGCTGCACGGCGGCCAGCCGCATCTATGTCGAGCGCCCGATCTTTGACCGGTTCGTGGCCGCGATGGCCGAGCGGGTGGACGCCATGGTGATGGGCGACCCGCTGGATGAGGCAACCGACATCGGCACCATCATCAGCGACGACCAGATGGACCGCGTGAAGGGCTTCATCGCGGAGGGCATGGCCACCCCCGGCGCCACCGGCCGCGCCTGTTCTGCGATGCCGTCAGCACCCGAGCTGGCATCAGGAAAATTCATCCAGCCCCACATCTTCACCAACCTGCCGCCCGACAGCCGCCTGGTGCGCGAGGAGATCTTCGGCCCCGTGACCTGCATCTTCCCGTTCGATGAGGCAGAGGCCGTGCTGAACGCAGCCAATGACAGCGAATACGGGCTGGCGGCCTCAGTCTGGACCAACAACCTCAAGATCGGGCTTGAATTCGCCCACCGGCTGGAGGCCGGTCTGGTACAGATCAACCAGAACCTCGTGGTGCAGGCCAACCTGTCTTATGGCGGCGTGAAGAGTTCGGGGCTCGGCAAGGAGGCAAGCCTTGAGAGCATGCTCGAGCACTTCACCCACAAAAAGACGATCATGATGAACTACGCCTGACGCGTCAGGCGCGCTTGCGAAGGGTCAATGCCCCGCCAGCGCGCGGTGCGTGCGCAACGCCAGCAGCAGCGGCAAGGCGCGCCGTGCCTGCGGTATGTTCGCCGCTGGCGGGCTGACCGCCAGACGCTGCGCCAGCTCCGCCCGCGCCGGGCCCAGCGAGACCGCGAAATCGCAGGCCGCCACCGACAGTGCCGGCACGCCCGACGCCTGCTCGATCTCCCAATGTTCGAACACGCCGCCGTCGCGCCAGGCCAGCGCATGCACAAGAGCGCGACCGACGCGGCGGACCAGAGCCTCCTCGGCCAAACTCGTGGCGACGGCGTGCATCCGCTCGCTGTCCTCCGGGCTTCGCACATGAGCCTGGCTTGCGTGCTCGGCCAGCAGCGCATCGGTCAGGGCGTCCACGGAGCCGTGTCGCAGATTGACGAACATCTGGTGGCTGTCGGCGATGTACTGCGCAGCGCGGTCAGTGAGACCGCGGGCTGCGATGTCGGTGGGATCGCGCAGCGGCACGATCTCGGGCGGGGGCTCGGCGTCAAACGCATCGTCCGGAGTGGTGCGCGCAACCAGGTCCGCAGGCGGTGCACCGGCGGCTTGCGCCGGTCTGGGCGGCCCGGGGCGCGTGCGGCGCACGCCGAGGCTACGCAGCAGAGTCGCGAGTTCGCCCTGGACCGAGCGGACATGGCGCGCGTCCGGCGCCAGGCTGTCGATCAGCGATAGCAGCCAGTCCGGCCGGTGATCGGCCACCATCCGGGCAAAATGGCCGGTCTCGACATGGTGCTGCCCGCCGTCGCGGTAGCGCAGGAACTGGCGGTAGCCATCCGGCCGCACCGCGAAGCTCTCCGGCAGCTCGACCAGCACCGAAACCTGCCCGGCGCCGAACGGGACCCCGTAGCGCGGGGCGACCAGCACCCAGTCGCGCGGCGTTCGGGCGTCATAGATCTCGGAACGATAGGCGAGCGCGCAGCCGAAGCCCGCGATGCGCTGCGGATCGTGCAGGTAATGAACCACCGGGCCGGCCTGGGTCGTCACGGCGTCGTGGCGGATGGCGCCGGTCCACAGCGGGGCGAGCGGGGTGAAGCGCGCACCGTCCGGCAGGGTGATGACCACACCGTCCGGCACATCGAGGAAACGTCCGGCAAGGCCGGCGCGCACCCAGCTCTCGGCAACGGCCGGATTGCCGTCAAAGGGATCGCGCGCAGTGTCCTGGTCGGCGCGGTTGCCGAACAGCACGACCTCCGTCCAGTCGAACGCCAGATCGCGGCCCTCGTTCTCGGCTGTGCGCGTAACGTCCGTGACGTCCCGCCCATCGATGCGCAGCCGCCCATATTCGCTGCCGCGCTTGCCCAGACGCACCTCATGGACCAGCCCCTCGCGGCAGGAGCGGTAGCGCAGCCCGTGCTGGTTGGATGGCAGGGCCGCGACCTTGGCGCCCATGCCGAAATTCCCATCCAGCCCGTGCGGCTTGCCGATCGAGCTGGCGATGTCGCACATCCGGTGCAGCTCGCCCGCCGACATGCCGCGCCCGGTGTTCCAGATGCGCAGCTTGCGCACGCCTTCGATACGGGTCTCGCCGATCTCAACCCGCCTTTGGCCGCGCGGCGCTGTGACGGCGGCCTCGATGGCGTTGCGCACCAGTTCGCGCAACATCATCGTGCGCGGGCAGCGCTCGATGAGGCTCGCCACGAGAAAACCCTCATCGGCCACGCGGAGCGCGCTGATGCCGTCGTCTGTGAGCGGGGGCAGACCTCTGTGCATGGTTTGGTGCGCGGGCCTTAGGGGGAGCGGTCAATCTCGCCGAACAGCTCGCCCGCCACGCGGAACGCCTCGAGGCAGGAGGGGAAGCCGGCATAGATGGCCGCGTGCAGCATCAGCTCCTTGATCTCGTCGCGCGAAACACCGTTGTTGAGCGCGCCGCGCAGATGGGTCTTGAGCTCGTGCAGCTTGCCCTGCGCGATGAGGATCGAGACCGTCACCAGCGAGCGGTCGCGCGGCGCAAGACCCGGCCGCGTCCAGACCATGGCCCAGGCGGTCTCGGTCACCAGCTTCTGCAGATCGGCGGTGTAGTCGCAGGCCTTGGCGAGCGCCCCGTCGACATAGGCGTCACCGGCCACCTGGCGCCGCATGGCGATGCCCTTGTCCCACAGTGGTCCGGTGAATTCGGCACGGTCGGTCATGGTTGGCTCCATCTGCTGATACCCCAGGGTATCGGACGCCGCGAAGTCGTCACAAGCACGGCCTTCCAAGCCGGGCGCGGCATCGCCATGTCATGGCCATGAGAACACGTCTCCGTCTTCTGCGCCGGCTGCTCGGCCTGGTCGCACTGCTCGCTCTGCTGGCCGCAACCGCGGTGGCGGCCGTGGTCTGGTATACGATACCCGGCGGTGACCGGCAGGCACGGATCGCGGGGCTCGACGGCCCCGTCGAGATCACGATCGATCAGGACGGTCTGGCGCGGATCACCGCCACCACAGAGCGCGACGGTGCTGTGGCGCTCGGTTATGCCCATGCGCGCGAGCGGATGTTCCAGATGGACCTGATGCGCCGGGCGGCGCGCGGCGAGCTGTCGGAGGTGGTGGGCGCGGCCACCCTGCCGCTCGACCGGATCGCCCGCACCCTCGGCGTGCGGCAGGCTGCGGAGGCCGATCTTGCCGCCTATCCGGCCGACACACGCGCGATGCTGGAAGCCTATGCGTCCGGCGTGAACGCCTGGATCGCCGAGCGCGGGCGCTATGCCGCCCTCGAATTCACGGTGCTCGGCGCGCCGCGGCCATGGACCGCTTCGGACTCGGTGCTGTGGGGCAAGACGATGGGGCTCTACCTCTCCAGCAACTGGCGCACCGAGCTCGCCCGGCTGTCGCTGTCCGGGCTGTTGACCCACCAGCAGATCGACGCGCTGTGGCCGGGCCAAGGGGCTGCGGCCACCGAGGCGCGGCTGGCGCCCGAGGCTGTGCCGGGCCTGTCGCAGATGGCCACGCGGCTGGCAGCCCTGGTGCCGGCGTTTCCGGCGCCCTTCACCTTGCCGCCGTCGGCGAGCAACGCCTGGGCCGTCGATGGAACACACTCGGCCACAGGGGCGCCGATCCTGGCGGGCGACCCGCATCTCTCCTTCGGGCTGCCAGGCATCTGGTATCTGGCGCGTATCCAGACCCCATCCGGCGTTCTGGTGGGCGCGACGGCGCCGGGCGTGCCGTTCCTGGTGATCGGTAATAACGGCCATATCGCCTGGAGCTTCACCACGACCGGCGCAGATGTGCAGGATCTGTTCATCGAGGCGCCGTCCGGCGACGGATATCTCACCGAGGACGGCCCGCGCCCATTCACCTCGCGCGACGAGATCATCCATGTCCGCGGCGAGCCGGACGAGATTTTGCACGTACGGACCACGCGCCACGGGCCGGTGATCAGCGATCTGGCGGAGACGCATATCGGCGTGCCGGGGACCGGCGGCGGGCCGATCGTGTCACTGGCAATGGCCAACCTCGCGCCGGGCGACCACGCGCCGGCCGGCGTGCTGGCGCTCAACCGCGCCCACAGCGTGGCCGAGGCCGGGGCGGCAGCCGCGATGATCACATCGCCTGTGCAGAACATGATGGTGGCCGACCATGACGGCATCGGCTTCTTCGTCACCGGTCGCGTGCCGGTGCGCCGCTCCGGCGACGGCGCCTACGCCGCCCGCGGGGATGACGGCAGCGGCGACTGGATCGGCTGGGCGGAAGGCGCCGCCCTGCCCCATCACGTCGCACCCCCGTCCGGCCGGCTGGTCAACGCCAACGAGCGCGTCGCCCTCCCGGATTTCCCGGTGCAACTCGGCCGCGACTGGTTTGGTGACGCGAGGGCAAGGCGCATCCGTGCGATGCTGGACGAGACGCCGCACGCGACACTGGCCGACATGGCCCGCATGCAGAGCGACGACCTCGATGTGATCGCCGTCGAGCTGTTGCCGGTCCTGAGCCGCATCGATCCGGATTTCGCCAAATGGGATGGGCGGATGGACCGGGACCGCGCCGAGCCGCTGATCTTTCAGGAATGGATGCAGGACTTCACGCGGCTGCTGCTGTCACGTCACAAGATATCAGGCTCCGATATGGCGGCCGTGGCGCCCTGGCCGGATCTGGTGCGCTATGCCCTGTCGCCGGAGGGTGCTGCGTTCTGCGAGGATTGCCAGGCGCTGCTCACCGAGAGCTACAAGGACGCGATCTCGCATCTTGGCGCTTTGTATGGCCCGTCTCCGTCGAACTGGCGCTGGGGCGCCGCGCATCAGGCGGTGTTCGCCCATCCGATCCTGCGGTTCGTGCCGGTGCTGGGCGATCTCGTCGCCGGACGGATCGAGCAGAACGGTGGCGACAGCACGGTGGGGCGCGGCGGAGTACGGCAGGGGACGATGGAATCGGTGCATGGCGCCTCGTTCCGTGGCGTGTTCGACCTCGCCGATCTCGATCGCAGCCTGTTCATGGTGGCGCCGGGGCAATCCGGCCATCCGGCCAGCCCGTTCGCGCGGAATTTCGTGCGAACCTGGCGAGATGGCGGTACAGTGACATTCGCGCCGCAGCCCAATGAAGTTGTGGCCCGCATAAGGCTGTCACCATGACCTTTGCTCAATCCGGCGTCACGCCGGGGCTTGCCTTGCTGCAGGACGATCTGCTCACCCGCGGCGTGATGCTGCGGCGCGTTTTCGCGTGGCTGCTGGATTTCGTCGTGATGGCGGGCATCGCAAGCCTGCTGTTCGGCGCGATCTCGCTGTTCGGGCTGGTGACGCTCGGCTTCGGGTGGCACCTGTTTGCCGTGCTGCCGCTGCTGCCGGTGTTCTACGGCACGCTTCTCGTGGCAAGCCCGCTGCAGGCGACGATCGGGCAGGCCGCATTCGGGCTGATGGTGGTGCGCAACGACGATCTCGGTCGGCCGACTTTGGCCCAGGCCCTGGTCTGCACGCTGGCCTATTTGCTGACGATGGCAGTCGGCGTGGTGTGGGTGGCTGTGGCGCTCGTCACCACACGTCGCCGCACCCTGCACGATCTGGTCTCTGGCGTTGTGGTGATCCGCAGGCGCGCGCTGGATGTGCCGTTGACGGCGACGGCCAGCGCGTGGAACGCTGGTGGTGCAAGGTATTCTGACCGACCATGAGCTATAAGCCGCCGCGCCGACCGCAATTCTTCTACACCACCGCCCCCCTGCCCTGCCCGTATCTGCCGGGCCGGACAGAACGCAAGGTCGTGACCGAAATCGCAGGCCCGGATGCAGAACCCCTGCACGATCGCCTGTCGCGTGCCGGCTTCCGCCGCAGCCACAACATCGCCTACGCCCCGGTCTGCCCAGGCTGCAACGCCTGCGTGCCGATTCGCATCCCGGTGGCGACATTCACCCCCGACCGCAGCCTGCGCAAGGTGCTGAAGGCCAATATCGGCGTGGAGGGGCATGACGTGGCGGCCCGCGCCACCGCCGAGCAGTATCAGCTGTTCCAGCACTACCAGCGCGCCCGCCACGGCGATGGCGACATGGCCACGATGAGCTTTTACGACTATCGTGCCATGGTCGAGGACACGCCGATCGACACGTTCCTTGTGGAGTTCCGCGACGAGGACGAACGGCTGGTCGGCGTGTGCCTCACGGACCGTCTGGGAGACGGGCTATCCGCCGTTTATTCCTTTTTCGCACCCGGACTGGAAAAGCGTTCTCTCGGCACCTTCACCATCCTGTGGCTGATCGAGCGCGCGCGCCAGCACGGCCTTCCGCATGTCTATCTCGGCTATTGGGTCCAGGAGAGCCGCAAGATGGCCTACAAGGCGCGTTTCCGGCCGAGCGAGATCCTGGTATCCGGCACCTGGCGCGAAATGCCGCCGGAGATCGGGCATGGCCCGGCCTGACCCTGCCGTATGGCAGGGTCAGATGCGCTCGTCAGCCAGCTGCCGTTTCAGCATGGCGATGTTTTCGTCCATGCCCGCCATTTTCGGATCGACCGCCTGCGCCTTCAGCATGGCGTCCAGCGCGTCATCGAAGCGGTTCATCCGGACATCGCACATTCCAAGCCCGCTGAGTGCCCCGAAATGGCGCGGCTCCAGGGCCAGCACCCGCGCAATGTCGCGTATGGCGTCGCGGTAGCGTCCCAGCAGATACAAGGTCGTGGCACGCTTGTTCCAGGCCTCGGCAAAATTCGGCGCGTGAGCCACCAGGCGGTCGAACAGTTCGAGCGCGTTGTCGAAATCGCCTGCCTCGAGCAGCGCACCGCCTTGCGCCATCAGGTCGCGAGCCTCGGCATCCGGCGAATTGGTCCAGATCGCCCAGATCTGCTGTTCGATGAGATGAGCCGCAACAGCGTTGTCGGCCCCCTTGAGCTCGGCGAACAAGGCATCCAGGCGCGGGTCGGTCTGATCGGCCCAGGCGGTCCCACTCGCTCCAAGGAGGGCGACGAGGCCGGCAATTCCGAGCAGACGTGCAAGTTCCCGCATCCGTGAGACATGGCAGACCGTTCGGGATTGCCAAGATCCTTTGATCAACGCGAAGCGATAATGCGGCAGCGGCACGTGGTTTGCTCGACAACACCAGCAATCACGTCTGCAGGACCCTGAATGACCAAGCGCTTCCATCTCGGCTGGTTCTGCAACTTCTCCTCCGGCGTTTGGGATCACCCCTTCGCGAGCGGCGCCTCCCCCTGGGACGGCAAGATCTATGTCGAAATGGCGCAGGCGATGGAGCGCGCCTGTTTTGACTACATCATGCTCGAGGACACGCTGATGGTGTCCGAGGCGTATCGCGGCACGGCCGAGGCCACGTTGCAGCACGCCCTGCAGGCGCCCAAGCACGATCCGCTGCCGCTCGCCGCCATCATCGCCGCCGCGACCACGCATCTCGGCATTGTCGCCACCATGAGCACCATGGCCTATCCGCCGTTCCTCCTGGCGCGGCTGGCGTCCACCATCGACAGCCTCTCCGGCGGCCGCTTCGGCTGGAACATCGTGACCTCCGGCGAGGACGCGGCTGCCCAGAATTTCGGCATGGGCGAGTTGCCACCACGCGAGGTGCGCTATGCGATGGCGGACGAATATGTGGAGGTGGTGACGCAGCTGTTCGACTCATGGTCGCCCGACGCGGTGGTGATGGACCGCGCACGCGGCATCTACGCCGATCACACCAAGGTCCGACCGATCGACTTCAAGGGCACCTATTTCAAGGTCCGCGGCCCGCTCAACACGGTGCCCTCGCCGCAGGTCCGCCCGGTCTATGTCCAGGCCGGCGGCTCGCCGCGCGGACGCGAATTCGCCGCCCGCACCGCCGACAGCATCATCGCCACCGCCAACGGCGCCGCCGGGATGAAATCGTATCGCGACGACGTGCGCGCCCGCGCCGCCGCCGCCGGGCGCAACCCCGACGACACCAAGGTGCTGTTCCTGATCTACCCCGTGCTGGGCGAGACCACCGAGGAGGCGCATGCGAAATACCACCGCATGACGCATCAGCCCTCGTTCATCGAGGCGGCCCTGGCCTCGATCGGCACCGTCACGGACATCGACTTCTCGCAGTTCGATCTGGATTCCGAGCTGCCGCGCCTCACCACCAACGGCGAGCAGGGCTCGCTCGACAAGTTCGCCCAATGGGGCAGCGGCAAGACGCTGCGCCAGCTCGCCGCCGAGCGTTACGACGGCGGGCTGAAGCTGGTCGGAACGCCGGACGAGGTGGCGGGGATGATGGGCGCCGCGATGGACGAGATCGGCGGGGACGGGTTCTTGATCAGCACGCCGTTTCAACGCGTCAGCCGACAGGTGGTGGTGGAGATCACCGAAGGATTGGTACCGGCGCTGCAACGGCGCGGCCTGGTGCGGACGCGGTATGAGCACACCCTGCTGCGTGACACGCTCCTCGAGTTCTGAGTAACATTCGGTGTCAAGGGAGAGCTAAGGATGGTCGGGTTCGTGAACAGACGCGCAGTTCTGGGCGCCGGCGCCGCGCTGGCCATGCCCCGCATCGCCCGGGCCCAGGCCAGCCGCGTGCTGCGGTTCATCCCGCAGGCCGATCTCTCGATCCTGGACCCGCATTTCAACACCGCCTACGTCACCCGCAACCACGCCTACATGGTCTATGACACGCTTTACGGCCTCAACGGTGCGCTGCAGCCGTCAGGCCAGATGGTCGCGGGCCATGTCGTGGAAGACGACGGCAAGCTCTGGACCCTGACCCTGCGCGACGGGCTGCGCTGGCACGACGGCGAGCCCGTGCTGGCGCGTGATTGCGTGGCCAGCATTCGACGCTGGGGGGCGAAGGACACGTTCGGCCAGACACTGCTCGCCGCAGCCGACAGTCTGACAGCGCCGGACGACAAGCGGATCGTGTTCCGCCTGAAGCACCCCTTCCCGCTGCTGCCGGACGCGCTGGCCAAATCCGGCGTCTACATGCCGGCGATGATGCCCGAGCGCCTCGCCAAGACCGATCCCGGTAAGCAGGTCACCGAGATCATCGGCAGCGGGCCGTTCCGCTTCATAGCGTCCGAGCGCCTCGCCGGCGCGCGCGCGGTGTGGGAGCGGTTCGCGGGCTATGTGCCCAAGCCGGACGGCACACCGGATTTCACCTCCGGCCCAAAGCGCGTCCATCTCGATCGCGTCGTCTGGACCACGATCCCAGATCCCGCTACCGCGGCGGCGGCCTTGCAGACCGGAGAGGCGGATTGGTGGGAATACGCCTCGGCCGATCTGCTGCCGCTGCTGCGCCGAAACCCCAATATCGTCGCCCGCGTGCAGGACCCCGCCGGCCAGGCCGCGTTGCTGCGGATGAACTGGCTCCAGCCGCCGTTCGACAATCCGGCGATCCGCAGGGTCGTGCTGCATGCCGTGGTGCAGCAGGATTACCTGTCGGCGATGCTGGGCGACGATCACACCCTGTGGCGAGACGGCATGGGCGCCTTCACGCCGGGCACGCCGCTGGCCAACGAGGCCGGGCTCACCGCCATCACCGGCCCACGCGATATCGAAGCCCTGAAGCGAGACCTCATCGCCGCCGGCTACAAGGGCGAGACGATCGCGCTGATCGTTCCCACGGATTTCCCCAACCTCAAGGCGCTGGCCGATGTCGGCGCCGAGATGCTGCGCCGGATCGGCATGAACGTCGATTATCAGGCCATGGACTGGGGCACGCTGCTCACACGGCGCGCAAAGAAGGACCCAGTCTCGGCCGGCGGATGGAGCCTGTTCTTCACCTTCAGCGCCGGCGCCGACATGTCCACACCAGCCGGCCAGCTGATGATGCGCGGCACCGGCGCCAACGCCTGGTTCGGCTGGCCGGACGACGCGCAACTCGAGACGCTGCGCGATTCCTGGTTCGCCGCGACCGATCTCGCAGCGCAGCAGGACATCGCCCGCAAGCTGCAGCTGCGCGTGTTCGAAACGGTGCCGTTCGTGCCGCTGGGCCAGTATTTCCAGCCGACCGCCTATCGCAAGAATGTTCGCGGCGTTCTGGACGGGTTTGCCACGTTCTGGAACGTCTCGCTGGACGGCTGAACCCCGTCCCTGGCATAGCCACCGCGGGGCCAGCGTCACATCAGGCCCAGGAGAGTTTGCATGTTCCGCCGGGCCGCTTTCGCCATTGCCTTGATCGCCGTCGTCACGCTGACCTGCGGCCCTGCCTCGGCCCAGACCAAATTCACCTTCGGAACCGACTTGCTGGCCGAGGCGGAGCATGGCGGGTTCTACCAG
>CAIQQQ010000169.1 GCA_903873995.1 uncultured Rhodospirillales bacterium | reverse complement strand
TAGTGTTGCGCCACCGCGATCGGCATGGCCTCCCGGTGGGCGTAGGCCGTCAGGTAGGGGCTGTTGATGGCGCGCAGGGCGCTCTCCACGGCGTGCGACCGGCAGGTCTCGTAGGCGCTCCGCTCGCTGAGCGGCATCCGTCCGCCGCCGTCGTTGTCGGCGCAGACGCGGCGGCTGGCGGCCTCGATCCGGCGTTAGAGCGCCTTCGCGCCGGCCGTGTTTTCAACGTTCAGGTCCGAGTAGGTAACGCGCTCCGTCCGGCGCGCGGAAAGGTCGTCCGCGTGCGTCGCGCCCGCGACGCTCAGAGCAAAGAAAAGGGTGGAAGCAAAAGCCCACATGTCTAATCCCTCAGTTGGCTGATTTTTGGGTTGAGCGTAGTCGAAATTCCGAAAATCTGGAAAGTTATGCGTAATAATAGGCGAATCATGGAAATTTTTTCCGCCTGACCCGCGAGCCCGTAGCTATCGTGCTTTGAGTATGAATTCGTGAAGGCTAAGTATAATATTTATGAATGAGCGTGCGTGGGGGCCTTATCCGGTCGGAAAGGTCAGAAATATACTGTCATTGAACAGATTATATGTTTGTCGAAACGGGGTGGTGCTTTAACGAATTTCATATGGGTGTGCGTTGGTCGCTTGGTGTCCAGGCGCCGCCCTCGATGCCTGCCGCGGGCGCGGCGCAACCCGCCGCGCGGGGGGCGCATTCGGCGGCTTGGGCGTTTGGCGTTTTTAGGATCTGGCGTTTTTAGGATCTCGCGAATGCGAGGAGGTCCGCGGTGTCGTGTTCGTCCGCGGCCCGAAGCGCGGCTACGTAGGCCGCCCGTGTCGCCGCAGCATTGACAAGGCCCTCCCGTCCCCAGGTGAGCCGCGGCTGACCAAGCCGGACGGCTAACAGGTCGGCGGCCATCCGGGCGTGGCGTCCGTTGCCATTCGGGGAGGGGTGGATCGCCACGAGCCGGTGATGAAACCGGACTGCGATTTCGTCTGGATCGAAGCTCTGGTGTTCGACCCAGAAACGGACGTCACCGAGGAGCTGGTGAAGGTCTACCTCGATCCTGTGAGCGGCGACGCCGATGTTGTCGACCCAAATTGACGGCAGCGGGGAGGGGTCGGGCGTGAGGCTCGGGGTCGGCAGGCCGCCAGCCCACGATTTACTCCCGCCCGCCCGTACCTCGCGTGACGCGGAGCTATTGATTGTGTTGCTCAATTGAGCTACAAATCGTACTGTCGTAGGAGGCCCCATGGCTGCCGGAGCATTTGTCCGAGCGAGAATTGACGAAGAGACGAAGGCTGGCGCCGCGTCCGTATTGGCGGACTTCGGCTTGACGGTCTCTGACGTCGTCCGCATGACCCTGACGCGGATTGCCTTGGATGGCGCCATTCCGTTCGAATTGAAGGTCCCGAATGCGGAGACACGCGCCGCTATGGACGAGGCGCGGGCGATGATGCGGGAGAGGGTCTCCCGGTTCGCGACGACCCAAGAGCAATTCGATGACCTCGACCAAAGGCGCCGCTAGCACCAAGCGCGCGCCGCCCCCACTCGTCTCGGACCACACCAAGGCCTTCAAGAGGGACTGGGAGCGCCTGTCGCGGTCGGGTCGCTTCAACATGCGTCAGCTGAAGGAGGCGATGCTGTTGCTTATCGCCAATGACGCGCCCCTTGGACCGGAGTGGCTCGATCACCCGCTTCAGGGCGAGTGGGCGGACCACCGGGAGTGCCACATCGGGGGCGACTTCCTACTCATCTACCGGATCGCCGGGGGAGCGATCGTCTTCGTCAGAGCGGGAACTCACGCAGACCTCTTCTAGTGTCGTCGATTTTGCCTTGGTCGGCCGCCCTGGAGGG
>CAIQQQ010000168.1 GCA_903873995.1 uncultured Rhodospirillales bacterium | reverse complement strand
GTGATCCGCTTCGGGATGTTCGGGGTTTCTTGCGGCGTTGCGACGCTGAACAGGCCGGCTGCCCGCATGGCCAGCATGAGCGTCATCGCCACGGCTGTGCTTTCGGGTTCGTCGGCCGCGATGGTGCGCAGGGCAGGGATGTGATGTTCGATTGGCAGCGCCAGCGCGGCCTTGAGTGTGGCCAGGAGCTCTGTGCCGAGGCGGTATTCGTTGATCATCTGGCCGACCCAGGTGCTGGTTGCGCGCGCCTGCTCGCCGCGCAGGCGGCGATGGCCGCTTGTGAGTGTGATGTAGCGTTTCATCGCGGCCTGGGCGGTATCGGTGTCCAGCTGGGCAACCGCGACGCGGGCGATGTCCTGGAAGATCCAGTCAAGGCCGGGGTCGATTGTCAGGGCGGTTTCGTAGTGGCGCTGCGCCATGCGCTGGTCCCAGCGTGTCTCCGCAGTGATGCCGCGGAGGTATTCGGCCATTGCGCGATGTGAGGCTGTGCTGCCGGGCGGGTTGGTGAGCAGGGCGGCGGCCTGGGCCTGTTCGCCGAGCCGGAGCAGGGACAGGACGGCGATGTTGAACGGCTCGGGGTGGCGCGCGATCTGGTCAGCCTTGTCCTGCAGGAGCGTGCGCAGGGCGGGGTAGAGGCCGGCTTGCTGCAGGAGCTCGGTCCGCCGCGCGAGCAGCTCCGGATGGCGGCCGATCTGGGCCTCCGCCGCGTCGATCAGGGCGAGTGCGGGCTCGACGCCTTCGCTGTTCATCAGGGCGCGGCTTTCGATCTGCCAGGCGGCCGCGATGGACGGGACGCGGCTGCGGACGCGGCGGCACAAGGCGAGGGCTTGGCCAGTGTCGTTGACCTCCAGCGCGAGGCCGGCCTGGTGCAGCATCGCCTCGACGTGGTTGGGGTCGAGCGCCAGGGCCTGGCGCAGGGTTTCGTCCGCCTGCGGCAATCCCAGGGCGAGCTCGGCGCGGGACAGCCAGAGCCACGTGTCGGCCTGCTCGGGGAAGGCTTCCCGGGCCGCGGTGTAGGCGGCGTGTGCCTGGCTGAGATCGCCGCGCGCGCGGGCCAGATGGCCGTGCTCCAGCTGCTCGCGGAGGCTGGATGGGGCGCCTTCTTGCGGTTGGACGAGGAGGGTTGCGGCGTCGTCCAGCAGGCCCTGTTCGCGGCATTCGGTGGCGAGCCACAGGCGGATGTCGTCGTTGGCCGGTGCCAGATCGCGGGCCTTGCGGAAATCGGCAAGCGCCTGCGGGCGGTTGTGGAGCAGGCGGGCGATATGGCCGAGGCGGAGCCAGGTCTCCGCGCGTGCGGGTTCTGGGCTGCGCAGGGCGGCGGTGAGGGTGGCGGCCTCATCGAACTGCCCGGCATGGGCCAGTTCCGCCGCGAGCTCGAGCTTTGCCTCGCTGTGCTGCGGGTTGATGTCGGTTGCGCGCCGGTAATGGGCGAGGGCGGCGGGGCGGTCGTCGCGGCTGCGGGCGAGGTGGCCGAGGCGGAGGGAGATGTCGGCGGGTTTGGGATGGGTGTTAAGCAGCTGTTCGAGCAGCTGGACGGCCTCGTCCTTGCGGTTCGCCTGGATGAGCAGCTCGGCCTGGTCGAGCTTCAGGCCTGGGTCTTCAGGGATGGCAGCCACGGCTTTGGCGACGAACTCGAGGGCTGCTTGTGTGTCCTGCTCGCGCCTCGCGATCTGGTAAAGCGCCACGTAGCTGCGGCCGAATTCGGGGTTGAGCGCCAGGGCCGCGTGGCAGGCGGCGGCGGCCTCCGGGAGGCGGTCCAGAACGGCGAGGGTCTCGGCCATGTCCATCAGCAGGGCAGGCCCGGTGGCGCCTGTTCGCTCCAGTTCCATGAGATGCGCCAGGGCCTGCGCGTGGTCCCGGCGGGCGCGGGCGGCTTCGAACAGGGCGTGGATGTTGGGCGTGGGCTCCGGCTGTGATGTTGGAAGCGGCCTTGGTTTTGGCCCACGGCCCATCTCCTGCAGCAATGTGCTGTTTTCGTCCTGCAGCGCCTTGTCGTCCGGGAACGCGTCCATCGCGTCCTGCAGCCAGGACAAGGCCTTCATCGTGAGGCCCTGGCGGCGCGAGATCCGATACAGCGTGACGAAGGCGCGGCCGTAATTCGGGTCGCGGGCGAGGGCGGCCTGACAGGCGGCCTCGGCCTCGCTCAGCCGGTCGAGCGCCATCAGGGCCGTGGCACGGTCCAGCAGGAGGGCGGGGAAGCGGCCGTTTTGGGCGATCCTGGCGTCGATCAGGCGCAGAACCTCCTGATGATCGTTGCTGGCCCGCGCGTGCTCGAGCAGACGGTCGGCATGACTGGACGCGTCAGGGAGGTTGAGGTGGCTGGTCATGAGGCGAGGCTATAGCGCGTTGCCGGGCGGGGACAGAGCGGCAAAATCAGGCCTGTTTCCGCCACGGCGCGTTGATTGGCGAAGGCGCAGCGCCGGGGTGGGTTGCGCAAAATGGCCGTATCACGATGACATCGGTCAACGTGAATTTGAACATAATGTTCACCGCTTATAGATTATATCTTGGCTTCGGATGATATGTCTTGATGAATGTTAATGACTAAAAACATTGATATAATAGCGCGGATGTCTTGAATGACAGGGTTCTATGATCATTTGAATATTGCAGGCTTACCTCTTTTACATAGGCAGGCCCTTCACGGGAGTATCGCCATGATCCGACTTCTCATTCTTGCCGCCTTGATTGCACCGCTGGCCGCGTGCGGCCATTCGCAGGGCGAGCGTGCGCTGACTGGCGGGCTGATCGGCGCCGGCGGCGGTGCGCTGATTGGCGGGGCGACCGGTCTGGGTGCCGGCACCGGCGCGCTGATCGGTGGCGTCGGCGGCGCTGGTGTGGGCGCGCTGCG
>CAIQQQ010000167.1 GCA_903873995.1 uncultured Rhodospirillales bacterium | reverse complement strand
GCCCAGATCCAGCGCCGCCGACGCGCCGAGATCGACGATGCCGCCGGCGAAGATGCCACGTCGGCACAGAATTGGGCCGGGATGCAGGCTGCGCACCACCGCCTGGGCCTGCAGCGCGCCCGCGAAGCCGGACGCCACCGCGCGGTTGAACCGTGCCGTGAAGCGCGCGCCCACGCCGAGACGATGGGCCTCAGCGGCCAGGGCCGGATCGTGGATGATGCCGACCAGCCCATCGCGCACCCCAGCGGCGAGGAAGGCCTCCAGGATGAACATGGTGTTGCCGCCACCACCACCGCCGGGGTTGTCGGCCACATCCGCGAAAGCCAGCGCCGGGCGGCTGGGGTCGGCGGTGGCCTTCGCCAGCGTTGTGGCCGCCTCCAGCGAGGTCAGCCGGGGGTGGAACTGCGCGCGACGCGCCCAGCCGGCCTCGGCCAGCACCTGGGCCAGCGCGCGCGCGGTCGCGGCGTCGGTCGCCGTCACCACCGCGGTCAGGCCGTTGTGCGGCGTGTCGGCGAAGGCGAAACCGCCCATCACCGACACGTTGAGAATACGTCCGGCGTAGGGCTTCGCGTCCATGAGTTGCTGGCCGAGCTCGATCAGCTCGCCGTATGGCCGTACCGGCGCGTCCGCGCCGGTCAGCATCGTCACTGTCGGCGGCACGATCGGCAGGCGTATCCTGGCCAGAAACGACGGCGTGCCGGACAGCAGGCGGCGCTGCAGCTGGGCCGACTCGGCGCCGGTGCGGCGCATGTCCATATGCGGATTGGTGCGATAGGCAACGAATCCGTCGACGGTGGTGACATCGGCGTCGGAGATGTTGCCGTGCAGATCGTAGCTGGCGACGATCTTCACCCGCGGTCCCACGATGCGGCGGACCATGGTGAGCATGGTGCCTTCGGGGTCGTCATCCTCAGTGGTGAGGCCGGCACCGTGCAGCACGCAATAGACGGCGTCGAGCGGCGCCGCCGCCGCCAGCCCCGCCTCCCATTCGTTCATCAGGCTTTGAAAGAAGGCGTGTTCCACCGGCCCGCCGGGGGCTGTCATCGCCAGGGTGAGCGGCACTGGGGTCCAGGGGCCGGCTGCGTCCATGTCAGCCACGAAGCCGGGCAGCTCGGCCAACATGCGCGGCGCCGCGGCGCGGGCTTCGGCCAGCAGCGCCGCGCCGCGGAACAGGGTGCGCGCGGCGAAATCACGCTCGACCGTCACGGGCGCAAAGCGGTTGCATTCGATGGAAAAGCCCAGTAGCGCGATCCGTGCCAATTTGCGCATCCTCAACCCGGTTGTTCGATGCCATCCTGCCCGCTCCATGGAGGACGACAAGATGGTGGACGACAGCGATCTTCTCGCGGTGCTGCGCGGCACGCGTAGCCTGGACGCGCTCGGCCTCGGGGCCCTGGAGTTTGCCGCGGCGCGTGACGCGTGGCTGGCGCGCAAGGCGGCACTGGGCGATGTCACACTTCACGCCGCCGTGCAGGGCCGCGTGCAGATCCTGCGCGACGGCGCCGGCGTGCCGCATGTCTTTGCCGACCATACGCCGGACGTCTATTTCGGCCTCGGTCTTGCCATGGCGCAGGACCGGCTGTGGCAGATGGACCGGCTGCGCCGCCGCGCCGTCGGGCGGCAGGCGGAGATCCTTGGGCCGGATTATGTCGCAGCTGATATCGCCCACCGCACCGTCGGCATCGACCTGATCGCCGTGCGCGAGGTGGCGCAGATCGATCCTGCCACAAGCGCGCTGGTGGACGCCTTCACCGCCGGCATCAACCGCGGTATCGCGGCGATGGGCGAGGATCTGCCGATCGAGTTCCAGATCCTCGACTATCGCCCCGAACCCTTCACCGCCGCCTGCGTGGTGGCCATCGCCCGCGGCTTCTGGTGGTCGTTAAATGGTCGTATCGACCGGCTGATCGCGGCCGAAGCCGCCCGCCTGCTGCCGGAGGAGCTGCAGGCGGCGTTTCTCACGCCGGAGGCCTCGGACAATCTCGTGCTGGTGGATCTGCACGCGGGCTCGGACGATGCCACCGGCTCGAACAACTGGGCCATCGCGCCGCAGCGCAGCACCACCGGCCATCCGGTGCTGGCCGGCGACCCGCACCAGCCGTTCTGGGTGCCGTCGAGCTGGTATGAATTTGGCCTGCACGGCCCGGACGACCACGCCGCCGGCTGCGGCGTGCCGGGCGTGCCCGGGCTCTGGTACGGCTGCAACGGCAACTCCGCCTGGTGCCTCACCAACAATATGGCCTCGACGCGCGACCTGTATCGCGAACGGGTCGATCCCGCCGACCCCACGCGCTATCTTGAGGGCGAAACGAGCCTGGCCTTCGATGTGAGGACCATCACCGTCAAGGTGCGCGGTGCTGCCGATCGCAGCTTCGACATCAGGTCTACAAAGCGCGGCCCGATCGCCAATGCGCTGGTGCCTTCGATCGCGCCTGAGGGCGATGCGCCGATGTCGCTGCGCTGGGTGGGGCATGAGCATCTCGACGATCTGCGCGCCATCATCGGCCTCAGCCGGGCGAAAAGCTGGGAGGCGTTCCGCACGGTGCTGCGCGACTGGTCGGTCGCGGTGTTCAACTGGATCTATGCCGATCGCAACGGCCATATCGGCTACCAGATGGCCGGCCGCATCCCGCTGCGTGGCCGCATCGTGGCCGGTGTGCGCGATGCAGGCGAGCCGCTCGACCAATGGTCCGGCTACATCCCCTTCGAGGGCCTGCCGCATCGGGCCGATCCGCCCTCCGGCACCGTGGCCAGCGCCAACCAGCGCATCGTGCCGCCAGACTTTCCCTGGCCGATCTATGGCGCCTATTCGCAGGGCCATCGCGGCGTGCGGCTGGACCAGGTGTTCGCGGGCTCCGCAAGGCTCGGCGTGCCCGCCACGATCGCGCTGCAGAACGACCTCAAGAACACCCGCGCGGAGCGGATTGTGCCGCAGATCCTGTACGCGCTGATGGGCCTGCAGGATGACAGTGCCAGAAGCTTTGCCGGCCTGCTGCATCGCTGGGATTTCCGCTACACGCTGGACAGTGCGGCGCCGACGCTGTTCGAGACGTTCATGGCGCTGTGGAACCGCAAAGTGCAGTCCGCGCATCTGCCAGCGCATCTGATCGACCTTACCGTGCAGCAGACCGGGCTGTGTATCAGCGTGCTCGAAGGCGAGTTTCCGGATTACTTCGGCAGCGACCTCAACGCGCAGATCGCGGCGGTGGCGGCTGAGAGCACCGTTATGCTGACCAGCCGGCTCGGCGCCGATCCGGCCGGGTGGGCCTGGGGGCGGGTGCATATCGCCCATTGGCGCCATCCGATCTCGTCGCCACTGGTGGCGGATGCGTTCGACATTGGGCCCGCTTGCGTCGATGGCGGCTCGCACACGCTGCGCAACACCGGCGGCGAGCTGCCGCCGCATCGCGCGACCTCAGGCGCGGAATACCGGATCGTGGTGGATTTCGCGGCCCCCGATGCGTTTCTGGCGGTGCAGAACATCGGCAATTCCGGCGTGCCCGGTAGCCGTTTCTATCGCGATCAGTTCGCGGCGTGGCTGCGCGGGGAATACCACGTCATGCACCTGACCCGCGCGGGGGTGGAGGGGGATCTGGCGGCCACAACCCACATCGAGCCGGTTCATTGACGCAAGGAAACCAAATGGGCGTTGCCTGTCTCGACCCGCACAGCGGCGCCACCTTCCCGATCGACGTGCCTCGCTGATACGGGCCGCGCCGCGCGCCGCTGTTGCTGACCGATCGGCCCGGCATCACGCGCGCGGAGATCGACACCGGCGCTGCTGGTGTGGAGATTTTTCATGCCGACCGGCAGTTTCAAGGACCGCGGCGCCAGGGTGATGCTGTCGCTGCTGTGCGAGCAGGACGTGGGCGCGGTGCTGGAGGACAGTTCCGGCGGCGGCGGTGCCGCGGTCGCCGGCTATGCCGCGGCCGGCGGCATGACCGTCAGCATCCTCGCCCCCCACCCCCCGCCGCGGCGGTGACGCTCTCTTGCACGCCGCCAGTATCTGATCATACGGTAGGGATAATATAAAAGCGTCCGATACAAGAAAATGCTGCAGTGCCACGCAAGCGCTAGGCAACGGAGGAGACCGAACATGACATCCACTGTCAATCGTCGCGGCGTGCTGCGCTCATCGCTGGCGCTTGCATCCGCAGGCCTGGCCGCCCCCGCCTTGATCGGACGCGCACAGGCTGCCGTGCTGAAGTTGAAATTCTCGTCCTCGCAGGCCAATGACCCTAAATTCGCCAATGGTCGGGTGTATTACGACAATCTCGTCAAGCAGATCGCCGCCAGCCCGATCGCCGGGCAGGTTGAGATTGCGTTTTTCCCCGACAACCAACTCGGCCAGGAGATCGATATGATCAACTCGGTCAAGCTGGGTGTGATCGACATCATGGTGTCGGGATCGTCCATCTCGGCCAATCTGGTGCCGTTGGTGGGCGTGTATGACCTGGGTTATCTGTTCTCTTCCTTCCCGCAACAGACCAAAGCCTTCGATGCCGGCGCGGCAGCACCGATTGAGCAGGCGCTGCTGAAAGGGGCGAATATTCGTGTCATTGCCTGGGCGTATAATTTCGGCTCGCGCTCGGTGCTCGCGCGCAAGGCGGTGCATGCGCCGGAGGATCTGGCGGGTCTGAAGATCCGCACTCTGCCCAACCCGGTGATCACCGAGTGTCTGCGTCTGATGGGGGCTGCCGCGACCCCGATGGCGTTTGGCGAGATCTACACCGCGCTCCAGGCGGGCGTGCTCGATGGTCTGGAGCATGATCCGCCAACCATCGTCGCCTCGAAATTCTATGAGACCGCGAAATTCTACTCGCTCACCGAGCATAATTTCTCGCCGCTGGCAGTGTATTTTTCCGACGCCACGTTCAACCGCATGCCAGGGGCTTTGCGGGAGGGCTTCGTGGATGCTGCCAGGAAGGCCGCGGTTGATACCCGCGTGCATGGTCTTGCCGTGGAGAAGGCGGCGCTGGTGGAACTCACCGCCAAAGGGGTGACGGTGGTGGAGTGCGACCGCGCGGCCTTCCGCAAGCGCGTGCTGTCGCAGACCGATGCCTTCATCAAGGCGCATCCCGATGCGAAGCCCGTTGTTGAAGCGATCCGCGCCATCCCGGCCTGACGTGCCAGCCCCTGTCGCCGGCCCGCTCGACGCATCTGCGAGGGGCGGGCGGTGGGTCAGTTCTGCGCTGCTGCCGATCACCGATGCGGTGGCGGCGGGCCTGCTGGGTGCCGATCTTGCGGTGGTGATCTTCTCGGTGATCGCGCGCTCGGTGTTCACCGCGCCGGTTGAATGGGCTGATGACATCGCGCGCGGCCTCATGGTCGCATCCAGCTTCTTCGGCGCAGCGTCGGCTTTGGCGCGCGGCGAGAACCCTGGGGTGGTGTTCTTTCGCGCGCTGCTTCGGCCGAACTTGCAGCGACTGGCAGACGATGTCGGTGCTGCCTTGGTGCTGGCGGTGGCGGCCTATGTGGCTTGGCATGCGCTTGAACTCGGCTGGATCACCACCGGCCAAACCACAGGCTCGGGCCTGCCGTTGCAACTCACTTTCTATCCGATGGGCGCGGGCGCGTGCTGCATGGCGGTGTTTGCCGCCGACATTTTTTGCAACCGCCCGCGCCGTGATATCCTGTTTGCCATAGCCGTCCTGGCGCTGGTGGCGGGGCTGTTCCTGGCCGGTGATGCCTGGATGGCAGACGCGATGCCGTCTTCGGGCACGTTGATGCTGCTCGGCTTCGTCATCACGCTCGCAGGCGGATTGCCGATCGGCTTTGCGCTGGCCCTGGCGGCGCTTATCTTCATCTGGGTGGAGGGCAATCTGCCTGGGGTGATCTTCGCCCAGCAGATGGCGCGCGGGATCGACAATTTCGTGCTGCTGGCCATCCCGTTCTTCATTCTGGTTGGCTATCTGATGGAAGCCAACGGCATGTCCGTCCGGCTGATAGAGCTGCTGCAACGTCTGGTTGGCCGGCTGCGCGGCGGGCTGAACGTGGTGATGGTGGCCGCGATGGTCGTCTTCTCCGGTATTTCCGGCTCGAAGATGGCCGATGTGGCCGCGGTCGGTGCCGTGCTGATCCCGGCCTCGCGCAGATCTGGCCAGAATCCCGGCTCCGCGGTGGCGTTGTTGGCGGCCTCGGCGGTGATGGCTGAGACGATCCCGCCTTGCATCAACCTGATCATCCTCGGCTTCGTGGCCAATCTGTCCATCGGCGGGCTGTTCGCTGCCGGATTGCTGCCAGCGGCGTTGATGGCTGTGGCGTTGATCGGCGTGTCGATCCTTTTCGGCCAGCGCAACACCGGCCCGGCCCCGCAGCGGCTGGAACGCCGCGCGGCTCGGCGGATGTGGTTCGGTGCGATGGTCTCGCTGGGGCTGATCGCGATGATCTTCATCGGCTTCAAGTCGGGCTTTGCCACCGCGACCGAAATTTCGGCCTTCGCCGCCCTTTATGCGCTGGTGGTGGGCGCTGGCGTGTTTCGTGAACTCAGCGTGCCCGCGGCGTGGCGCAGCTTCACCCAGGCGGCCGCACGTTCTGGCCTGGTCTTGTTCATCGTCGCCACCGCGCAATCCATGGCCTTCGTGCTCACCTTGCAGCAGGTGCCGCATGCGGTGGGCGGATTCATGGTTTTGCTGTCGCAGGGCAGCGGAACCTGGCTGTTCATGCTGCTCTCCATCGGCATTCTGATCGTGATGGGATCGGTGCTGGAAGGGGCGGCCGCCCTGATCATTTTCGGCCCGCTGCTGGTGCCGGTGGCAGCCCATCTGGGCATCGCGCCGCTGCATTACGGGGTGGTGCTGGTGATCGCGATGGGCATTGGCCTGTTCGCGCCGCCACTGGGGCTGGGGCTTTATGGGGCGTGTCTGATCGGCAAGGTGCCGGTGGAACAGACGGTGCGCCCGATGCTCGGCTATCTCGGCCTGTTGCTGCTTTGCCTGCTGCTGATTGCCTTCATCCCGGCGATCAGCACCTTCCTGCCGCATGTCATGGGATATTGATCGATGAAAATCCTGCTCACGCACACGCCGCATATGCGGGACAATTACTATGGCCCGCGCGCCCTGGCCGGGCTGCAAACGCTCGGCGAGGTGGTGCTGCATCGGGGTGAGGACACGCTTGAAGGAGCTGCGCTGATTGCTGCCGCGCAAGGGGTTGATCTGATCGTCGCCGACCGTGCGACCGCCGTGCCCGAAGCGATCTTCGCGGGATTGCCGGAACTGCGCGCAGTGCTGCGCTGTGCGGTGGATATCCGCAATATCGATGTTGAGGCCGCCTCGTCGCGCGGCGTGCTGGTGACGCGGGCGATGCCGGGCTTTGTGGAATCGGTCACCGAGTTGGTGTTCGGCTTCCTTGTTGATCTCAATCGTGGAATCTCCAAGGCCACCGCCGCCTACCAGGCCGGCCTTGCACCAACGGCCAGAATGGGCCGCCAGCTTTCGGGCACCACGATCGGCATCATCGGCTATGGTGCCATTGGCCGCGCCATGGCACCGATTGCGTCGGCGCTGGGGATGCAGGTGCTGATCGCCGATCCTTTCGTGACGGTTGACGACCCTGGCTTTCGTCAGGTGAGCCTGCAAACTCTGCTCGCCAGCGCTGATCATGTGGTGTGCCTGGCGGTGGCAACCGAAGCCACCGAGAATCTGATCAACGCCGCTGCTTTCGCGCTGATGCAGCGCGATGCGGTGTTCATCAACGTCTCGCGCGGCAATCTGGTGGATGAGGCCGCGTTGGCGGCGGCCCTCAGCGAAGGACGCATCGCCGGTGCCGCGCTCGATGTTGGCCGCGCGCCAGATCAGATGCCGACACCAGAACTCGCCAAGCGGCCCAACGTGATCGCCACGCCACATATCGGCGGCCTCACCCCGCCCGCCATCGAGGCGCAAGCGTTGAACACGGTTGAGCAGGTGCGCGCGCTGGCTGGTGGTGCGGTGCCCGACGGGGCCGCCAATGCAGCGCATTGGACGCGTGGGCGATGAGCCAATGTCCGTTCGGTTCCTGAGATCCCCATTTCCACATCTATGACACCACAACCCCCGCGGCACCGACCGCGATGGGGCCAGGGCCAGCCTGGGCGGATGTTGCCGCTTATCGCGCCATCCAAGCCCGTCTGGGGTTGACCCGCACTGTGGTGGTGCAGCCGACCGCCTGCGGACCCGACAAGTCCTAAACGCTTACGGCGTGCCTGACTGGCCCGGGCCAACGCCGCGCGGGCTAGATCCAGCAAGGATCACCCCGCCTTCGCCCCACGGAGGCAAACAGGACATTGTACGCAGAAGCGTGGCCTGGCCCGCTCCATTGGGTCCAGGCAGCGTGATCAGCTCGCCCGCAGGGATTGCGTCAGCTTTCCTGGCCGCCCTGCGTTTAGGGCCACGATCATCCCCTGGTGATCGTGCTGCGGTGGGCTTGCCATAGGGGGATTCCGGTGGGTACCTTTATCGGTAGCCGAGGCACATCGGTCGACATAACTGGGAACGAAACGATGAAATCTTCTTTTGCCTTGGCCCTTGCGGCGGGGATCGCGTTTGTGGCGCCGGCGATGGCCGCGCCAGCCTGGGTGTCCGCCTGGACAGGCTCCGCCCACGGCCCTTATCCGGTTGGCAATCCGACCGCGCAGCCGGAGTTGAAATTCGCCATTCCCTCCCCAGACGCCGGCGCCGTGGATCAGAGCTTTCGCCTGATCATCCGCCCGGACGTGTGGGGCAAGCAGACACGGATCCGGCTGTCGAATGCCTTTGGCGACAAGCCGGTGACGTTTGATGACGCGTATGTCGGGCTGCAAAGCAGCGGCAGCATGTTGGTGCCGCACACCAATCACGGCATCACCTTTGGCGGCAAGCGCAGTGTGACGGTGGCACCGGGAGGCTCGGTCACCAGCGATCTGGTGCCGCTCGGCTTCGTCCAGAACGCCGCCGACCCGATGCTCGCCAACCGCAAGCTCGCGGTCAGCTTTCATGTCGTCGGTGAGACCGGCAAGCTGACCTGGCACGCGAAGGCGCTCACAACTTCATATCTGTCTGGCCCGAAAACGGGATCGCATGGCGGTGAGGATGGCGAGGCGTCGTACCCATATTCGACGACGTCATGGTTCTTCCTCGATGCGCTCGACATGGATGCGCCTGGAACCGAGGCGGTCGTGGCGTTCGGCGATTCGATCACAGACGGCACCGCGTCGACAATCAACGGTGATGATCGCTGGGTGGATGTGTTTTCACGCCGCATGCACGCGAAATTTGGCGCGCGCTACAGCGTGGTGAACGAAGGCATCGGCGGCAACATGGTGTCTGGGCCGGATGATTACGCGACCAAGCCCTTCGCCGGCGGGCCCTCCGCGCTGGATCGCCTGCAGCGTGACATCATGAGCCTCGCGCATGTGCGCAGCGTCATCTGGCTTGAAGGCATCAATGATTTCGGCAATGGCGGCTATGGTGTCGATCGCGCCAGCGCTGGCGTTCGCACCGCGGTTGAGCGGCTGCGCAAGTCCATTCCAGGTGTGAAAATCTACATGGCGCTGCTGACATCATCGGTGAACAGCACCAATGGTGGCTACGGGGCACCTGCGATCGAGGCCAAGCGCCTCGCCTATAACGACTTCATTCGCAAGGCCGGGATTTTCGACGGGATCATCGATTTCGATACCGCAACACGTGATCCTGCCACTGGCGAGCTGAAGGCGGCGTTCCAACCGAACTCAAGCACCGGTGGTCCTGGCGACAGGCTTCACCCAAACCGGGCGGGCTACGCCGCGATGGGACAAGCGATCGACATCAGTTCGATGTTCGGCAAGAAGTAATCATCCAAGCCGGAGGGAGCGCGGCACTCCCTCCGGTTTTCTGGCGGCGCGCTTGGCCGTTGCGCGATACGAGGGGCGTGGCCACTGACGCAAGACGCATCCAAATGCGTCAAGGTTGGCGGTGACGTGGTTTTCATTGCTCTGATCGCTCGTATCGTCCCGTTCGATCTGGGATTGCGGTATGGACGCCACCGTCGGCGATGTGGGCCGTTTCTGAGTCTGTCGGCGTCACTTGCACAAGACGCTCTTGATTGCCGGGAATCTCCGGAAGAGCCTACGATTAGTCCATACACGATCAGATTGTATCGGCGCGTGGATCGTGAGCTCAACACGCAATATCAAACGATCATGAGATCACTCCGGGACGACCCTAAAAAGGCTAAATTGCTGACAGTCTCGCAGCGGGCTTGGATCGTTTTTCGGGATGTTGAGTCTACTTTGAAATTATCTTCTTACGAAGGCGGCACAATAAGTCCCATGATATGGACGAGTTGTCTGGAAAGATTGACCGGGCGGCGCCTAGTGTCCCGCACCAGAAATTCGCAAGGCGAATT
>CAIQQQ010000166.1 GCA_903873995.1 uncultured Rhodospirillales bacterium | reverse complement strand
GGTGCTGCCGGAGACCGGGCTAGGCCGCAAGAGCCACGGCAGCCAGAGCGACGAGGGCCGTGACCGACAACGCCCAGCGTGGACGCCGGCGCCGCGCTGCCGGTTCCGGCATCGTGTGTGAAGGCGGCGGTGCGGCTGCGGGGGGAGTCTCGGCCGTGGCCAGGACGAGGGGTGGCGCACCTGCTGGCTCCGGCGGCGGCGCCGGCGGCGGCACGGAATCCGACGCCTGGTCCGGCCCAGGGTCTGGCTGCGGCTCTGGCGCGCTGCGGATCTCAGGGAGGAAGCGGTAGCCGCGGCCGGGCAAGGTCTGGATGCAGCTGGGCCCGTCCCGCCCGGCATCCAGCACGCGCCGCAGCGCGGACATCTGGACGGTGAGGTTGCTGTCCTCGACGGCGGCGTCGGCCCAGACCGCGGCGAAGATCTCGTTCTTTGTGATGAGGGCACCCGGCCGCTGCAGGAAGAGCAGCAGCAGGTCGTAGGCGCGGGCGCCGAGCGGGACCGGCTCCGGCGGCAGGCCCGGTTCCTCCCGGTACAGCATGCGCTCATGCAGGTCGCATCGAAACGCCAGGAACACGAGATGCCGTGAACCGGCCTGCATGCGGGGATGTCTTCTTGGGCGCGGCTTCGGGCGGGTCTGCGGCTGGTTCGGTTCACCGAAACAAGAGGTGGATCCCATGCTGCGCTTTTCTGTTCCGAACGCCGTCGGCGTTGTGCCGTTGCATTTTGCGCAGCGGCTTCTTGGCTTTATCGAAGGCCGGACATCGCTGTGCCGGTCGGTGAGTTTTGCGGCCGGGGTGATGCTGCCTGGCGCCACCACCGGGCTGCAGGACGTGCTGCCGATCTTCGCCCTGGCCCTGGGCCTGTTTGGCGTGCTGTCGATGGAGTTCACGCCGCCTTCTCGGCAGGAGGCCCGTGTGGCCGGGGGCATGGCTCTGCTGGTTGCGGCGGTCTGCCCGGCGGTGGTGATCGCGCTGGGGCGGGGGCTGGGACTGGCTCCGGATCTCGTGCTGGCTGCCGGGGTGATCGCCGCGGCGCCGATCGCGACCAGTGCCGGGGTGCAGGGACGTGGCCTGGGTGTTGCGACCCGGCCGCCGGTCTGGGCTGCGCTGGCGGGGAGCGTTGTGGCCGCTGCCGTGCTGCCGGTTGTGGTGCCTGCTGTGCGGGCGGCCGGGGGTGGGCGATCCGCTGGTGCTGGCGCGAATGGCGGCGCTGTTCGGGATCGCGCCGGCGTTGACGGCGCTGCTGCTGCGGCGGCTCGCGCCGGAGACGGTCGGACGGTGCCAGCGTCCGTTGCGCGGGGCGGTGACCTTGGCGCTGCTGCCGGCGGCGTTCATCGCGGGGGGCAGACTGGGTGTGGGGTTCTTGACGGCCCCCGCGGAGGCTGCGGTTGCCGTTGCGACGGCGGTGGCGACTTTGCTGCTGTGTGGCGGCATCGGCGCCGCATTCGGGCGGCTGCTGTTCGGGCGGATGGCGGGGACGGCGTTCGCGCTGGTGTCGTGATTCTGAAATTCGCAGGGCGAATTTCGGAATCAGTCGACGCTAGGATCAATAGGTTAGTGGCCCGCTTTACCAGGAATTCGCCTTGCGAATTTCTGGTGCGGGACACTAGTGGGCATGCTGCGCAACGGCACGTTCGCGCTGGCAGCGGTCTTCGGGGCGCTGACACCGACCGTGTCGCTGGCCGTGGCGGCACTGGTGATGGCGGGTTTCACCGTCCCGCCGGTGCTGGCGATGGGAGCGAGGTGGCGATCACGGCGGGGCGATCGCCTGAAGGCATGTGAGGTCAGGCGCGTGAACCCGACATGCCTTCCGACGATCGTGTTTCTGGTGGCCCTTGAATGGCGGGTCAGATAATGGCGATTTCGGCTGTGGCAGCCTGCGGGGGGAAGAGAAAGCCAGCGAGGAGGGTTTTGGCTTCGGTGAGGATGCGGGTTCTGATGGCGGCATCCTGTTGTTCGAAGGCGTAGGCGAGGAGGCGGTCGCCGATTTCGGTGGCGAGGCGGAGGCGGAAGGCGAGGTCGGGCGTGGGGTCGATCTCGAAGGCGCCGGAGAGGAAGTCCAGCACCATGTCCGACACCTGGGTGCC
>CAIQQQ010000165.1 GCA_903873995.1 uncultured Rhodospirillales bacterium | reverse complement strand
AGCTTATGTCCGCTCGAATGAGCCGCAAGCGGCTCAGTTCGATCGGACGCTGCTCTAGCTCTTTGTTTTAGCGAGCATCTTTATACGACGGGTGATCCCGTCTGGTCGGATGATGCTCTAATACCGCGACACCACCGAGAACAGCGCCGAGAAGCCCTGTCCCCAGACCGGGTTATCGGCGTATCCACTGTTGACGGTGGCCTCGATGCTCCAGTCCGGGGTGATGTTGTAGGCGGCGCGCTGGGTGACGGCGAGGACGTTGTTCACGTGGTAGGCCTGATACTGTGACAGCGCGGTCTGCTGCAGGAATTCGGTGGACGAGACATAGCGGAGAGTGCTGTCGAACTCCCATTTCCCGATGTCAAAGCCGAGCTGGGCGTTGATCTTGTGGCGTGGGGTCGAGGTTTCGTAGATGTGGTAGGTGTGCGGAACGCTGGCACGCACCTTCTCGTAGCTGTAGTTGGCACCCCAGCGAATGACACCGGTCTTGCCCTTCAGGTCGATGTCAAACCCGTCCACCGTGGCATTGCCGACATTGAGGAAGCTGCCGGTCAGGGTCGGCGGCATCAGGGTGACCGGGCCGCCGATCACGAGGTCGCGGATGTCGCGCAGTTCCTGGTGATAGGCGGCGATTCTGGCTGAGCCGCCCAGATCCGGCAGGGTCCGTTCGTAGGACAGCTCATAGCTGTCCGAGCGGGTGGTCTTGAGGTTGGGGTTGCCATAGATCAGCACGCGGCCGGGGACCACCACGGGATTGAGGCTGCCGAGCGGGATCGACTGCGCGTAGCCGTTCGCCACGCCGAATTCACCAAGGCTCGGCAGCGTGAGCCCGCGCGCCACGATCGCCTTGAATGAATCGACCTCGGTCGGGCGCCAGACCAGCGCGGTGTTGAAGCTCGGCTCGGTCATGGTGCGGCTGTCGTAGGACGCGTTGGTGTAGGGCGTGAGTGCGAGGAACGACCCGGTCCGTCCCAGGGTGAACCGGTCGATCCGCGCGGCGTTGGTCATGGTCAGCGTGTCGGAGAACACGTGCTCCCACATGGCGCTGGCCGACATGTCCTGGGAATGCAGGTGGCCGACATCCTCGGGAAACGAGGCCAGGTCGTCGAACCGGAGTTCGCCGGCGAGGCGGAAGGAGTCAGAGGCCCCGAGCTTGAACAGGTCCGAGAGCTTCACAACCGTCAGCGGGTTGTTGACCTTGCCGTTGAGCACGGTGGAGCGGACCGGGTCGGCCTGGGTGATGTTGTGCGTGAGGTTGAGGTCGAGCAGGCCTGCCGCGGTGGTCGATGCGAGGTCGATCTGTGCGGCGTAGGTTTCGAGGCGGAGATAGACCGGGAACTGATACATCACCCGCATCGTGCCCTGCGTCGTGCCGACCTGGACGCGCAGCTGCGTCGCCTCGCCGAGTTCGATCTGGCCGTCGGCGGAGAAGGTCCGGTTGGTGGCGACATGGGCGGAGGCGATGCGGTCAT
Organism: uncultured Rhodospirillales bacterium; assembly: GCA_903873995.1. Lineage (GTDB taxonomy): Bacteria > Pseudomonadota > Alphaproteobacteria > Acetobacterales > Acetobacteraceae > CAIQQQ01. The sequence continues at coordinate 6,170 of CAIQQQ010000165.1, read as the reverse complement.
TGGCGAAGGCCGGGTGAAAGCCGGTGTCGAGCGACTGGGTGAACCCGGCGGACAGGCGCAGGCCGCCCTTGGGGAAGTGGAAACTGCGCACGACGGACCCGTTGCGCACGCCGTTGGTGCCGATCGTGCCACGGGCCGCGTTCGTGGTGTCGAACTCGGGATTGTTGGTGATGATGTTGATCACGCCGGCATAGGCGTTGAAGCCGAACAGCGCGCTGTTGGGGCCCTTGATGACCTCGATCTGGCGAATTTCGTCCAACGTCACCGGGATCTGCTGCCAGGCCAGCGCGCCCAGCGCGTCCTGATAGGTCTCACGCCCGTTGACCAGCACCATGACCCGCGACGACGTACCCTGGTTCAGCCCGCCGACGGCAACGTCTGCACTGCCCTGCGACCAGGTGTAGACATCGATGCGCGACAGACGCGCCAGCAGCTGCGGGATCGTGATGGCGCCGGAGCGGCGGATATCCTCTGCGGTGATGATGTCCATCGTCGCCGGCGCCTCGGATTTGCGCTGCGGCTTGCCGGTGGCGCTCGTGGTCACCGGCTCGTCGAAGATCTGCTCGAACGCGCCGTAGTCGAAGGTCTGCGCGGCCGCAGGGCGTGTCTGAACCGAGGCTAAGGCGAGGATGGCAGCCAGGATGGGGGAGAAACGATGCGCCATGGCCCTGTCCTACAATTCGGTGACCAGCAGGCGAAAACCTGGGGCGAACTCGATCGCGGATCGCTGTGCCGCCGCCCGGTTGATCAGAACGCGCACCCGCGGCTCGGACTGCACGCCCATGACGCAATGGGCCTGGGTCACGCAGTCGAGGTCGGTGGTGACGGTGACGACGTGGCTCGCGGCCGCCGCGTCCGCGATCGTTGCGTGATACGCAGCAAGGCCGTCGGTGACGAAGGCGACATCCCGGTCCTTCAGCGCAGCGAGATCGGCGATGCGCAGTTGCGCCGGCGGCAGCGGGATCAGCGTTACCCGGCCGGCTGTGAGGCCGCTGCCGATCTGCGCCATCAGATGGTCTGCCTCGGCCTTGGAGGCCGCGATCTCGGGGGCATAGACGATGGCGATCCTGAGGGTGCCGGTGCTGCGCCCGGTCATGAAGGCAAGCGACCGCGCCGCGATCTGGAGGTTCTTCTCCGTCATCTCCGCAAGGCCCAGGGCTGGCCTGGACAGGGCGAGCATGACGGCGCCGACCGACAGGGCTTTGGCGAAAGTCCCAAGGCGCGTCACGATCGGTTTGCACTCCACTTTGGCAACGACCGCGAGCTTAGCCGCACCAGGGCTGAACACCAGTCATGGCGGTGTTGAAAACGACCCGCAGCAGCCGTTGCGCGACCGCGCTCACCCCGCGGCCGCGATGCGATCGACGACCACGCAGGCGATATCGTTCTGCTGGGCGGCGCCGGCGGCGAAGTAGCGCAGATGCTCGATGACGTGATCCAGCGCACGGACCGGCTCGACGTGGCGACCTTCCAGGAGGGCGCTGTGCAGGCGTTCGAGGCCGAATGGCGTGCCGTCCGGCGCCGTCACACCGGCGACGCCGCGGGCGTGCAGCATCATCCGGTCGCCCACGCCGAGCATCACGCTGGCCTGGGTGAACATTGTTTCGCTGAACATGCCCAACACCGCGCCGGTGGCGGCCGGCAAGGCGCGGATCACGCCGTCCGCCGATTGCCAGACGGGCATCACGTGGCCGGCGCTGGCGTAGGTGAGCGCGCCGGTCGCGGGCTCGAGCAGGGCGAGGAACAGGGTCGCGGACAGGTCGAGCGGGTTGTCCGCGCACAGCGCCTGGTTGATGCGCGCGAGGCAGTCGGCGGGGCCCGCACCGCTCGTTGCCGCCTCCCGCACCAGTTGGTGGAGGCGCATCATGAACAGGGCCGCCGGCACCCCCAGGCCGCTGACACCCGCGGCAACCAGGCCCAGGCGGTTGGCCGGCAGCCTGATCACATCATAGAAATCGCCGCCCATGCCCGGCACCGGCAGCAGACGGGCGGCGATGGCGGCACCTGGTGGCAGGGACGCGGGCGGAAAGGCGGTGGGCAGGATGGAACGCTGCACCGCCTGGGCGAGCTTCAGCTCGTCGGCCAGCCTGCGGTTGGCCGATTCGAGATGCCGTGCGGTTTCGCCCAGCTCGTCGGTAAGCCTGAGATTGGCGAGCTCGCGCGCGCGGTGCATCAGCACGTTGTCGTAGCCAATGCCGATCTTGGAGGCGAACATCTCCAACAGGTCCCGGGTCATGGCGGGCAGCTCGCCGTCATGGGTCAGATAGACCACAAGGTCCCGCCCCTCCCCCGTGGCGACATGGACGTAGCTGCAACCGGGCTGATGGCGGCTCTGGCCGGCCTCGGCGCACGCGGCGACCTGGGCCAGCACGTCAGTGCCGTGCTCGATCGGCCAGCCGCGGACGGCAAGCGAGCGCCACGGGCGATCCTGCGCCGGCCCGGCCTCGGCGGCGGTCGGGCGGGTGAAGATGGCGCCCTCGCTGGATCCCACGAAATCGGTAAGCTCGCCGATGGTGCGCGCCATGAACGCCTCTGGCTGGCGCAGCGCGAACAGCTCGCCCGACGCATCGGCGATGCGGCGCAATCCTGTGCGGCTGGCCTCGATCTCCACCAGCCCCTCATAGGAGCGCAGGGCGGTGATCATGGTGGTGAAAAGCTTCTTGGCCGTCAGGTCCGTCTTGGATTTGTAGTCGTTGATGTCGTAATCGAGGATGACATCCTTTTCCGGCGCATGGCCCGGCTGGCCGGTGCGCAGCACGATGCGGACGTTGCGGTTGTTCGCGACCTCGCGCACATGGCGGGCCACCTTGAGGCCGGCATCGTCGCTTTCCATCACGACATCGAGCAGCACGACCGCGATGTCCGCGCGCCGATCGAACAGCGCGCAGGCCTCGCGGCCGGAGAAGCAGCTCAGCACCTCCAGGGCGCGGTCCTTGTAGGTGATCTCGCCGAGCACGAGCCGGGTGATGGCGTGGACCGATTCGTCGTCATCCACCACCAGAACGTTCCACGGCGCGAGCGTGGCGCCCGAGGGTGCTGCGGGTTCGTCATCGGCGAGGAAGAGCAGGTCGTCGTCGCCATCGCTGGGCACGTCGCTCGGCACCATGTCTGTCATGCCCCCCTGGTCAACGCCACCACAGCAGACCTCGGTTCAAGCACGATTACCCGGCCTCGGGCAATCGTTGCGCAACGTCAGGGATGGATCGCAGGCGAGGCTGCGTCTAGCCTGTGGCGTGTCTGATCGGGGTCAGCCTGCATGTCCGAACGCGTTGCACGCCCGGCCTTGGAGGCCACGCCGCCGGCCACCGCGCTGCCAGCGAGGCGCCTGTGGCCGCGGCGCGCCGCGCTTGCGACGTTGGTGCCGGCGGTGCTGTCGGTTCTGGCCTTGCTGGTCACGGCCTATATCGGCCTCAGCGGGCTCGACCGCGCTTCGCACGAGACGCAGGAGATCGTGGATCTCAACCTGGAGAGCACCGTGCGCATCTCCGACATCGCCGCGCGCACACGGGCGCTGAACGGCGATCTCTACCGGCTGATGACGTTGCGGGCAGCCAATGTCCGCGATGTCGATGTGGGTGCGACGGTGGCCGTGGTGCAGGAGGAGGTCCGAACGCTTTCGGCCGATCTGGCGCTGTTTCGCGACCGTTACGCATCAGCGCCCCAGGCCCACGCGATCGACGGCATTCTGACCGATCTGGCCAGCTACGGGCAGGCCGTGGAGTTCGTGGCGTCCATGCTGGAGCTGGATTTTCCCAGCACGGTCTCGTTCATCCAGCCGTTCAACAGCCTGTTCGACCGGCTCTCCGACCTGTTGCGCACGATCGCCCAGAAGACGGTGGAGGACGCGCATCAGCGCACCGCGAGTGCAGCCGCCTCAAGCCAGGCGACCGGGCACTGGCTGCTGGCCATGATCGTTGCGGTGGCAGGGCTCGTGGCGGCGTTCTCCTGGGTGAACGGACGGCGGCAGCAGCGGATTCTCTACACCACCGAGATCCTGCGCCAGGAGGTTGATGCGCGCACCGCCGATCTGGTGCGGACCGCACAGGATCTGAGCCTGGCCAAGGCACAGGCCGAGGATGCGCTGGCCGATGTGCAACGCGCCCAGAAACAGCTGGTGGAGGCCGAGAAGATGGCGGCCCTCGGCGCGCTGGTGGCCGGCGTTGCGCACGAGATCAACACGCCGGTGGGCACCGCGCTCACCGCTTCCACCCTGCTTGCCGACCGCACCACGCGGTTTCGCGGCATCCTGGCCGCGGGGCAGCTCAAGAAGACCGATCTGTCGACGTATCTCGACGGCAACACCGAGACGACCGGGCTCATCCTCAGCAACATCCAGCGCGCCGCCGAACTGATCCAGAGCTTCAAACAGGTGGCGGTGGATCAGACCACGGCCGAACGGCGTGTGTTCGATCTTGAAACATATCTCGACGAGGTGATCACCAGCCTCCGCCCCCGGCTGAAAAAAAGCGCCGTGGAGCTGAGTGTGGACTGCCCCTCCGGCATCACGCTCGACAGTTTCCCCGGTGTGTTCGCACAGGTGATCACCAACCTCGTCATGAACGCGCTCACCCACGCCTTCGCCGAGGAACAGCCAGGGCAGATCATCATCGCAGCCCAACCGGCGCCCGACGACAGCATCAATCTGCGGTTCGAGGACACGGGAAAAGGCATTCCGCCCGAGAATCTGGGCCGCATCTTCGAGCCGTTCTTCACCACACGGCGTGGCACCGGCGGCACCGGTCTTGGCCTGCACATCGTCTACAACATTGTCACCCAACAGCTGGGCGGGGCTATCGAGGTCAGCAGCGTGGTGGGACAGGGTACTGTCTTCACACTCAGCCTGCCCCGCCACCACGCCTGACGGCCGAGCTCCTTGGCTCTATCCATTTGTAAGGCCCGACAGAGGGGGATGCGGCTCGAAAACCCTAGCAGCCTGTCGGATTTGCGCTGTGTGAACGGCATTCGTGATTGGTGTGCGGCGGATCACGCCGCCTGCAGCCGGTGTATCCGGCGGCAGTTATAGGCCAGTGCGATCAACGTCCACTCAGTTGTGACCTTGGTGATGCTGCGGAGCCGGAAGCGGATGAAGCCCATTGCGCTTTTGATGATCCCGAACACTGGTTCGACTGTCTGCTTGCGTCTTTTGTAGTGAGCTTTGGCATCTTCCGTCTCCAGCTTGGCCTTCATCTCGATGCGCCAGGATTCCTTTATCTGGCGCGGCGTCTTGGGCGCGGGTGGTGGACGGAAGTCGTAGGGGCGCTGCGGCTGTGTGCGGCCGATCGCCACCAGCGGTTCGATGTTGCGGGCTTGCAGTTCGGCAACCGCTGGGCCGCTCGCGTATCCGGTGTCGGCAAGCACCCTTTGTGGCAGGCCGATCGTGCGCTCCATGGCCAGAATGGTGGCGGCGAAGCTTGGTGCGTCGGCGGTGGTCGCAACCAGGTTGGTGGCCAGGATCAGTTGCGCGCCATCTGCACAGACGACGGCCTGGGCGTTGTAGGCTTGGCGATACTCGTGCGCGTCCGAGCGGCGCATCAAGGCGCTGTCCGGATCGGTCAGGTTGCTTTGCCGCTCCGGCGGTGGGGTGTCGTCCGGCGGCTTTGGCGGGCGACCGCGGCGCCCCTTTTTCGCATCGTAGGCGGCCTTCTTGCTTTCATAGGACGGGCGCGCCGCCTCGGCTTCGGCCCGCGCATCGGCCTCCATGCGCTCACAGGCGGCATCGAGCTTGGCGTGCAGCGCCTCGCGCCGGGCCAGTTCCTCCGGCAGCGCCTGCGGGTCGCGCTGTTCGGCGTCGGCCGTCTCGGCCTGCGCGGTCAGGGCTGCGATGTCGGCCGCAAGCTTGGCCCGCAGTTCCTTGGCGCGGTCGTAACGCACCGAGCGGATCTTGGAGGCGTTGGCGTCAATCTTGGTGCCGTCGATCGACACAGTGCCGAGCTTCAGCAGCCCCGCCTCGCGTGCCAGCAGCAGAACTTGCAGGAACGCGGCCTCAAACGCGGCCTTGTTGGTCCGGCGGAAGGTCGCGATCGTGTCGTGGTCGGGATGCAGGTTGGCCGAAACGAAGCGCACCGCGACGTCGCGAAAGGTCGCCCGCTCGATCCGCCGCGAGGAGAAGATGCCGTTGGCGTAGCAGTAGACCAGCAGCGCCAGCATCAGCTGCGGATGGTATTGCGGCT
>CAIQQQ010000164.1 GCA_903873995.1 uncultured Rhodospirillales bacterium | reverse complement strand
TTCAGAATCAGTCGACACTAGAAACAATAGGTTAGTGGCCCGCTTTACCAGGAATTCGCCTTGCGAATTTCTGGTGCGGGACACTAGACCCTAAGCCGCCAACCGCTCATCCGGCCGCATCCGCAGCGCCAGCCACGCCCCCACCAGCAGCAACGCCATCGACACGATGAACGGCAGTGTCCGATCCCCCGTTACATCGATGATCCGCCCCACCACCGCCGGCGAGATGATGCCGGCCAGCCCAAACCCCAGGTTCATCAACCCGCTCGCCTTGCCGGCATGGGCGGGTGCCACATCCATCGGCACGGACCAGATCGGCGCCACCACGAACTCCAGCGCGAAGAACGCAAGTCCCAGCGAGATCGAGGACTGCGTCACATCCTGGATCACCAGCAACGGCGCCATGCACACGAAGGTTGCCAGCAACGCGCCGCAGATCAGCCAGCCCCGCGCCTTTTGCAGGCTCCCGGTGCGCTTCAGGATCCGGTCGCTCACAACCCCGCCCAACGTGTCCCCGGCCACTCCCGCGATGAACACGCCGGCCGAATAAAGTGCCGAATGCTTGAGATCCAGATGATATTGCACCTGAAAAAAGCTCGGCAGCCAATTCAGGAACACCCACAGCATCCAGCCATAGCAGAAATCCACCGCCGTCGCCGGCAGCACCCGCAACGCCAACGCCCGCCATGGCGTCGCCTGCGCCACCCCCGGCCGCCGCACCGGCGCCTCCGGATGAAACAGCAGCACCCAGGCCGCCACCCAAACCAGGCTCGCCGCCCCCAGAATGACGAACGACGCCCGCCAGGACAGCACAGCGATCAGCAATGCGATCACCGGCGGAGTCAGCGCGTTGCCAAGCCGTGCCGCCGAATGCGTGATCCCCTGCGCATAGCCCCACATGGACGCAGGCAGGGCCATCGCCATCGCCCGCGTTGCCGTTGGGAACGCCGCCCCTTCGCCAAAGCCCAGCGCCATGCGAACCGCAAACAGCGACGCCAGCCCCGACGCCGCCCCGGTCAGCATCGTTGCCGCCGCCACGATCAGCCCGCTCGCGATCAAGGTGCGCCGCGGCCCGAACCGGTCGGCGATCCAGCCGCCGAAGATCTGGAAGAACGCGTAAGGATAGGCGAACGCCGAAAAAACCAGCCCCAGCTCGGTATTCGTCAGCCCCAGCTCGCGCTGGATGCTGGTGGCCGCCGTCGCGATGTTCACCCTGTCCACATAGAACAGGAAATACATCGCACACAGCAGCCACAGCATCAGCCGGCCGGATATCGTCCGGGCCTGCAACGACGGCGCCGGCACGCTCACGCCGCCGGCGGGGCCGACCCGCGCACCTGCGTGCGGTGCATCACCCGCCGCGCACTGTCATCGAACGGATCGCGGCGATGCATGGTGCAGCGATTGTCCCACAACACCAGATCGCCCACCGCCCAATGATGGGTGAACCCAAGCTCGGCCCGGGTCGCATGCGCCCAGACCTCATCCAGCAGCGCCTCGCTCTCGGCAAGCGTCATCCCCTCGATCCAGGACATCCGCCGCCGCCCCAGATACAGCATCTGTCGTCCGCTCTCCGGATGGGTGCAGACCAGCGGATGGAGCATCCCCGGCGCCTGCCGCGGATCGTCGGTCGGCGTCACACCCTCGCGCACATAGCCGCCGCTGTTATAGGTCCCGTCATGCTTCACCCGCAGCCCCGCCACCCGCGCGCGCAGCTCGGCCGGCAGCCCATCGAGCGCGCGATACATGTCACAGAACGACGTGTCGCCCCCCACCTCCGGCACCTCCAGCGAATACAGCAGGCTCGCCTTGGGCGGGCTCGGCAGATACGACATGTCAGTGTGCCACACCGCCTCGCCCGAGCCGAGGCTGCCGATCGCCACCCCGTTCTCCTTCACGTTGGAGA
>CAIQQQ010000163.1 GCA_903873995.1 uncultured Rhodospirillales bacterium | reverse complement strand
TGGCTGATCCTGCACGGGCGTTATGTGTGCAAGGCGCGCGCGCCGGAATGCTGGCGGTGCGTGGCTTCGCAATGGTGTCGCCTGCGCGTGAAGCATGCGATACCGGAGACAAAAGCCGCGAAGTCGCACCAGAAGAAAGATGGCGCTGCCTCATAAAGCGGGATATTTCACGCAAGGCGGCGCAACGACCTTTTAACGCGTCAAGCCCAGCGTGGAGCAGCATGATGGATACCTTGTCGGATTTCCAAAATCGCTGCGTTCTGATCATCGGCGACATCATGCTGGACCGGTATGTGTATGGCGATGTGCGCCGCATCTCGCCGGAGGCGCCGATTCCGGTGCTGCGCGCCACGCGAAGGCGTGTGGTGCTTGGCGGCGCCGGCAACGTTGCCAAGAACGTCACAGCGCTTGGCGCGCGGGCCATCCTGGTGGGCGTGGTGGGGGATGACGCGGCCGCGGGGGAGATGCTGCAGGCGGTGGGCGCTGCGACGGACGGGATCACGCTGATCACCGCGACCGACCCGAAGCGGCCGACCACGGTGAAGACGCGCTTCATGTCCGGTTCGCACCAGATGCTCCGCCTTGATGAGGAGGTGACGGATCCGGTTGAGGGGGAGCTCGCCGAGGATCTGCTGCGCGCGTTCGCCAAGGGTCTGGAGATGGCCGACGTTGTGGTGCTGTCGGACTATGCCAAGGGCGTGCTGTCCGATGTGGTGCTGCCGCGGGCGATCGCCATGGCGCGCGCCGCCGGCCGTCCGGTGATCGCCGATCCAAAGCGCGCCGATCTGGCTGCCTATGACCGTGTGACGGTGCTGACGCCCAACGAGCTTGAGGTGCGCACAGCAACCGGCATCTCGGCTGTGGACAACGATGGTGCGGTGGCGGCTGGCCAGGCGGCGCTGGATGCCAGCGGTGCGGATGCCGTGCTGGTCACGCGCTCCGAGCGCGGGCTGACCTTGGTGCGTCGCGGCCATGCGGCGCTGCATCTGCCGACCGAGGCGCGCGAGGTGGCCGATGTGTCCGGCGCCGGCGACACGCTGGTGGCAAGCTTTGCCATTATGATGGCGTGCGATGGGGATATGGCGAATGCGGCGCGGGTGGCCAACGTCGCGGCAGGGATTTCGGTGGGCAAGCAGGGCACGGCCACCGTGAGCCATGCCGAGCTGGTGGGCATGCTGCACCGCCAGGAGCTGCTGGCGATCGATGACAAGTTCATGGGCATGGAGACGGCGCAGGAGCAGATTTTGGCCTGGCGCCAGCGCGGGCTGAAGGTTGGTTTCACCAATGGCTGCTTCGATCTGATCCATCCCGGCCATGTGCGCCTGCTGGCCAAGGCGCGCGGGCGGTGTGACCGGCTGGTCGTGGCGCTGAACACCGATGCCTCGGTGCGCCGCCTGAAGGGTCCGTCCCGCCCGGTGCAGAACGAGACGGCGCGCGCCACGGTGATGGCGAGCATGGCGGCGGCCGATCTAGTGATGCTGTTTGACGAGGACACGCCTTTGGAGCTGATCACGGCGCTGCTGCCGGACATCATCTTCAAGGGTGCGGATTACCGCGAGGACCAGGTGGTTGGCGGGGATGTCGTGAAGGCGCATGGCGGCGAGGTGGGTCTGATCGACCTCGAGGAAGGCCACAGCACCACCAACATCATCCGCCGCATGGCGCCGTCGCACGCCGCATAGGGGGGGCGGGGCATGGCGCTGCGGACGCAACACTGATGGATCTTCCCGTCAGGCCCCTGCTGCGGCTGGAGGCGCCGGTGGCCGGGCTCGTGGTCGTGCCCGGGGCTAAGATTGCCGGGCATGGCTATGTGTTCAGTGCGGCGCGTGTGGCGGAGATCACGGTGTTCGTGGGTGGCGGCCGGCTGTGTGCCGCAGCCTCCGGCCTGTCGCGCGGCGATGTGACGGAGCTTTACCCCGACAATCCGAAGCTCCGGCCGGAGGGGTTCGCCTTCGCCGGCACGTTGCCGTCCACGTTGCCGCCCGGCCCGGCGGAGCTCGTGGTGATCGTCCGGACGGCTTCGGGGGAAAGCCGCGAGGCGATCGCGATCACGGTGTCGGGTCCGGGCCACATTGCGCCGTCGCCACGCCGGGAGGACCTGGAGCCGCCGGTGCCACAGCCGGCCATCCTGCCCGAAGCCCAGGCGGCTCTGATCCACGCTGTGGAGGACGCGCAGCTGTCTGCCACGGGCCTGCTGACGGTGCGGGGCTGGGCCACTGGGTTCACGCAGGTTGAACGTGTCGAGGTCTTCGGGCCTGAGGGTATTCTCGGCGTCGCCCGGCTTGGGTTGATGCGCAAGGACGTGGCCGCCGCCAATCCAGGCTATCCAGATGCCGCGCGCGCCGGATTCCGCTTTGAGCAGCTTGCCGAGGTGGAGGCGCTGACCGGCGCCAGCCTGCGCGTGGTGATCCATGCCCAGGGGCTGCCGCCGCGGCTCGTGGTGATGGCGGTGCAGCTGGTGGACGGGGCGCCCATCGCCGAGGCGGAGCCGGAGCCCGCATTGCCCGCCAGCCGCCCAGCCGCTGTGACACCGCCGCCGATGCTGCTGCGGCTGGAGGAGATGGAGGTTAACGGCGCTGGCATCCTCAAGCTGCGCGGCTGGGTGGTCGGGCTGTCGCCGATTGACCAGATCCGCGTGCATCTGGGCGAGGCGTTGCTGGGCGTTGCGGAAAAGGGCGTCTCGCGCGCCGATGTCGGTGCGGCGCATCCGGTCTATCCGGAGAGCGATCACGCGGGGTTCCTGTTCCAATGCGGGTTGGACGAGACCGCCACCGACGGGCAGACGGTGCGGGTGACGGCGCGCATGACCGGAGGGATCACCCGTCAGGCGACCGAGACCCTGCGCCTTGCCGCCCCCATCCGCCGTGTCGCCAGCGCGGATGCCACGGTGCATTTCCACTGCGACGAGGTCACGCTCACCGAGGCGGGCGACGTCGCGATCAAGGGCTGGTCGTTCTGTGCGTCCGGCCTCGCGGGCATCGCCGTCGAGCTGGACGGGGAGACGATCGGCGAGGCGCTGATCGGCCGGGAGCGGCCGGATGTCGGCAACGCCTACCCGGCCATCCCGTCCGCCCGGGTGGCGGGCTTCCAGTTCAGCGGGCGGACCAAGGGCGAAATCTCCGGCGAGCAGGTCCTGCGCGTCATTGTCACCGGCAAGGGGGGCGAGGCGCGCGTCGTGATGCTGCCGGTGCTGGCGAGCCCGGTGATGACGGTGGCCAGCGCCGGGCAGGACGGCGGCAACGGCATCCGTTTCTACCTGGACACGCCGCAGATTGCGCCGGGGCAGACGGGCAATTTTGCCAGCGAGAAAGTGCGCGGGTTCATGTCGCTGGCCGGCTGGGCGCTGGCGCCGGCGGGGATTGCGGGTGTTGAGGTGTTCGTCGATGGCGCGTCGCTGGGCGAGGCGTATTACGGCATCCGTCGCGAGGATATCGGCGCGGCCTTCCCCACCATCGAGAGCGCGTTGCAGCCGGGCTTTGCGATGCTGGTGCCGCCGCAGGTGCTGCGCCGAGGCCGGCACGATGTGCGCCTCATTGTGCGCGACAAGGCGGGCGCTTCGGCTGAGATCGCCTTCGAGGTCGAGGCCGAGCCGGCGACGGACGCGCCGGGGCCTTGGAAGCTGCGCGAGAAGATGGTGCAGTCCGAGCAGGATCTAAATCTCAGGGTGGTGGACGCCGCCGGTGTGCGGCCGGTGTTCGCGCTGCGCACGCAGCTTGCAACGCGTGAGGACAAGGCGCTGGCCCATCTGGCGGACACGCTGGAATCGTTGCGCCGGCAGGTCTATTCGCATTGGTCGCTGGAGGTGGTGACGCCGCCCCAGGCCGATCCGGCGGCTGTCGCCGCCCAATGCCTGGCACTGCAGCCCGAGCTTGCAGGGCGCGTACGCTTCGTGGCCGAGGCGGCGGCGCCGGATCTGCGGTCCCATGTGTTCACCGGGCCGCTGACCGCGGGTGACCTGCTTTCGGCGGACGCGCTGATGGAGCTGGCGGTTGCCACGTCGGTCTGGCGGGGGGCTGATTTCCTTTATGCCGACGAGCGCCGGATCGACCCGTCTGACAACGAGATGAAGGCGTTCTTCAAGCCGGACTGGGCGCCCGATCTGCTGCTGTCCACCAACTATATCGGCCGCATCTGGGTGGCGCGCGGCGATCTGCTGGCGCGAGCGGACCTGACGGAGTACAGATGCGAATACGGCCTTGTCCTGGCGCTCACCGAGCAGGCGCAGCGCATCGCCCATGTGCCCAAGGTGCTGTGCGAGCGGCGGTCGAAGGTGCTTGACCAGGTGCCGGAGGAGCGGGCGGCCCTGCGCGCGGCGCTCAAGCGGCGCGGCATTCGTGGCGCCGTGGAGCCGGGCTGCATCCCCGGCACCCATCGGGTGCGCCGGCGGGTGGCCGTGAAGGGCCTCGTGTCGATCATCATCACCACGGTTGCCACCCGCGGGCTGATCAAGATCTGCCTGGATTCGATCCGCGCCCACTCAACCTATCGCAATTTCGAATTCATCTGCCTCGACAACATAGCCGAGGCCAATATCGAGTGGAAAAGCTGGCTGGCCGAGAATGCCGATCAGGCGCTGCAGATCAAGGAGAAGTTCAACTGGTCGCGCTTCAACAACAAGGGGGCCGAGAAGGCCCGCGGCGAATTTTTGCTGTTCCTCAATGACGACATCGAGGTGCTGCCCGAGCATGCCGACTGGCTGGAATGTTTGCTGGAACACGCACAGCGCCCGGATGTCGGCGTGGTCGGACCGCAGCTGCTGTATCCGGACCGCAAGGTGCAGCATGCCGGCATGTTCCTGGCCGACGGGGTGGCGCGCCACTGCTTCCGCTTCTCCGGCAAGGACGAGCCCGGCCCGTTCGGGCTGGCGCGCACGCAGCGCAACGTCACCGCGGTCACCGGCGCGTGTTATCTTGTCCGGCGGGATGTGTTCGACGAGCTGGGCGGGTTCGACGAGACCCATTCGGTGATCAACAACGATCTCGATTTCTGCCTGCGCGTGCAGCGATCGGGGCGGCATGTGATCTTTACGCCGCACACCACACTGATCCATCACGAAATGGTCAGCCGCGCCAAGATCCGCGACATCTACAACGCCAAGAAGTTCGCGGCCGCCTGGCAGGGCATGTTCCTCAAGGGCGACCGGTATTTTAGCCCGCATCTGTCGTCCGAGTATGACGATTACATCCCGGAGGCGGAGCCCACGACCGTGGTGCATGTGGGCCACCCGGTGATCGCGCGGGACGTGGTAAGGCGGCTGCTTGTCGTCAAGCTCGATCATATCGGCGACTTCATTGCGGCACTGCCTGCGATGCGCCGCCTCAAGCATCTGTTTCCGAATGCCGAGTTGCACGTGCTGGCCGCCCGCGCGTCCATGTCGCTGGCGAAGCTGGAGCCGGCGATCGACCGGATGCACGAGTTCAACTTCTTCAACGCCAAATCCGCCAAGGGCACGCTCAAGCTGGCGCAGAAGGAGTTGGTGGCGCTGCGCGAACGGCTGGCGCCCTATCATTTCGATCTGGCACTTGACCTGCGGCGCCAGGGCGACACCCGTCATGTGCTGCAATACACCGGCGCCACCTGGCTGGGCGGCTTTGACCGGTCCCACCAGCATCCGTGGATGGACCTCGCAGTGGACTGGGAGGGCGATCTGGCGCGCCACTCCAAGCGCTCGCATATCGGTGATGCGCTGTTGCAGTTCGTGGAGGCGATCGGCGTGTCCTGCGGTGGGGACCGGCATGTGATCGAGGGCGCCGGCACGATGCAGGAGGCTCGCGCGCGGATCGAAAAGCTGCCCGCGGTTGCCGCGATCGGGCCGGTGCTGTTCGCCCGCCGGCTGGTATGTGTGCACCCGGGGGCCGGCAACGAGAACAAGCAATGGCCGCCCGGCCATTTCGCCGGGCTGATCGATCTGCTGGCCACCGACCAGGACGCCAACATCGTCATGATCGGCGGGCCGGACGAGGTCGCGGTGGCCGAAGAGGTGCTGGACAGCGTGATCCACAAGGACCGCGTGTTCATGCTGGTGGGCAAGACGCGGCTCGGCGACCTGCCGGACGTGCTGCGTGCCTGCGAGCTCTATGTCGGCAATGACAGCGGGCCCAAGCATATGGCAGCGGCCCTTGGTGTTCCGACCGTGGGGATTCATTCCGGCTCGGTCGATGCCAGCGAATGGGGCCCGATGGGGGAGACTGCGGTGGCGCTGCGGCGCGACATGAACTGCAGCCCCTGCTACCTCGCCCGCATCGCCGATTGCCATCGCAACCTCGCCTGCATGCGCGGCCTCAAACCCGGCGACGTCTATCGCGCCTGCATGCGGTTGCTGGCGCTTGGCGCGCCTGGCGGCGTTGACCAGATTTCATGGAGAACAGAGTCTTGATCATCGTCACCGGCGGCGCGGGCTTCATCGGCTCCAACATCGTGGCAGCCCTTGAGGCGGCGGGTCATGACGACATCGTCATCAGCGACCGGCTGCGCAGCGACGGGAAGTGGCGCAACATCGCCAAGCGGATGCCGCGCGACATCATTCATCCTGACACGCTCGCCGCTTATATCGAGACGCATGCCAGTCGCATCACCGCGATCTATCACATGGGGGCGATCTCCTCGACCACGGCGGTGGACGGCGAGCTGGTTCTTCAATCCAATTTCAGCCTGTCGGTGCAGCTGTGGCAGGCCTGCGCCCGGCACGGCATCACACTGATCTACGCCTCCTCCGCCGCCACCTATGGCGACGGCGACGAGGGCTTTGACGACAGCAACGATCTGGCCGCCATGCAGTTGCTGCGCCCGCTCAATCTTTATGGCTGGAGCAAGTGGCTGTTCGATTGCTGGGTGCTCAAGACCATCAAGCGCGGCGAGCCGCAGCCGCCGGTGTGGTCCGGCCTGCGTTTCTTCAACGTTTATGGGCCCAACGAGTATCACAAGGGGTCGATGCAGAGCCTGGTCTCCAAGATCGTGGCAGGGCATCGGCCCGGCCAGGCGGTGAAGCTGTTCAAGTCCTACAAGGCGGGCTTTGCCGACGGCGAGCAGCTGCGTGACTTCGTTCATGTGGATGACGTTGTGTCGGTGATGATCTGGCTGGGTTCGCTGGGCCGGCCTGGCGGTATCCTCAACCTTGGCACCGGGGTTGCGCGCAGCTTCCATGATCTGGCTGTGGCGGCCGTGCGCGCCTGCGGCGATGACCCGGTTATCGCGTTCGTCGAGATGCCCGAAAGCATTCGGTCTCAATACCAATACTACACCAAGGCGGAGATGAGCCGCGTTCAGGGGCTTGGGTATAATCGAGGGTTTCTGTCATTGGAGGCCGGGGTGACCGATTACGTTCAGTCTTACCTTCTGGCGCCGGATCGGTATCGCTGATCCTTACAGCCTGATGACGTTTGTTGTGCGGTGCAAAATTTTTCGTCAAAACCCCATGGAGTGTGTAACAAATTGTCGGTAGCATGGGGTTGATTGTTTGCTCGGCAAGTCTAACACAGGCATGAAAGCTGGAGATCACGATGCATTATCTCGTCCCGTTCGCGTCCTTGAAACAATCCGTCCGTTTTGTGTCCGAGAAGGGCAATCTCAAGGCCGACATGACGTATGACGAGTTCCTCGACATCGTTCGCAAGCTCCTGATGGCGGTCCCGGTGAATGAGGCCTGGTATCGCGAACAATATCCGGATGTCGCGACCGCGATCGATGGCGGCGCCTACACCTCTGCGACCAGCCATTTCGTCGATCACGGCTATCTCGAAGGCCGCCGGCCGTTCCCGGTGACAGTGGACGAAGCCTTCTATCTCGCAACCAACGAGGATGTGCGCGATGGCATTGCCAGCGGCACGATTGCCTCGGTGCAGGATCACTACGACCGGCACGGCTACGAAGAGGGGCGCCTGCCCGGCCCGGTGGTCTGACCAGCCAGCACGCTTGAGACAGGCAGTCGCCCGCCGCTTGCCGGATGTGGTAAGCGGCGGGCAAGGCTGAAGAAGGGTGATCGATCATGACGCAGCTGCATTGGCTTCCCGAAGATTCCGGCTGGCGCGGCCGCCTCAAGGCGCTGCGCACCACACCTGTGACGAATCCCGAGGCAGCCTGGGTCGAGGCGATGGCGCTCGCCAATCTGCGTGTCGATTTCGTGCGCACCAATGCGCTTGACGAAACCATGCGCACCATCTTCGGCAGCCAGCCGCCGACGGGCACCGGCACCAAGCCTGTGCGCCTTGCGATGCTCGGCTCCTGCACGATGGCGCATCTGCACGGCGCGATCCGCGTGGCGGGCCTGCGCCGCGGCATCTGGATCGACATCTACGAGAACAATTTCGGCCAGTATTGGCAGGAGCTCGCCGATCCCAGCTCCGACCTTCATCGCTTCAAGCCGAATGTGGTGCTGCTCGCACTCGACGCCCATCACCTTGCCGCCGGCCTGTCGGCGAATTTCGAGCAGGCCGACGGGGACGCCGCCGTCGAGGAGCAGCTCAACCGCATCCGCGAATGCTGGCGGCTGGCGCGCGAGGCGTTCAAATGCCCGGTGATCCACCAGACCGCGATCCAGGTGCATCCGGACCTGATGGGCAACAACGAGAGCCGCCTGCCCGGCTCCGCCGCCCGCGTGGTGACCGCGATCAACCAGCAGCTCCGCCCGTTGGCCGAGCAGGACGGCGTGGACCTGCTGGCAATCGACAGCCGTGCGGCGCGTGACGGTGTGGCCGCCTGGTTCGATGTCGGCCTCTGGCATCGCGCCAAGCAGGAGATCACGCCGGCCGCAGCCCCGATGTTCGGCGATATGGTGGGCCGCATCCTCGCCGCCCTGCAGGGTCGTTCGGCCAAGTGCCTGGTGCTCGATCTGGACAACACGCTCTGGGGCGGTGTGATCGGCGATGACGGGATGGACGGCATCGTGCTCGGCCAAGGCAGCCCGCTCGGCGAAGGCTATACCGCGTTTCAGAACTACGCCCGCGACCTTTCGCGCCGGGGGATCATTCTCGCGGTCTGCTCCAAGAACGACGAGACCAACGCCGTCGAGCCCTTCGAATCGCACCCCGAAATGGTGCTCAAGCGGTCCGACATCGCCTGCTTCGTCGCCAACTGGACGGACAAGGCGAACAACATCAAGAACATCGCCGCCGAACTCAATATCGGCCTCGACAGCCTGGTGTTCGTCGATGACAACCCCGTCGAGCGCGCGCTGATCCGCCAGGAGCTGCCGATGGTGGCCGTGCCGGAAGTGACGGACGATCCGATCAGCTTCCTGCGTGCCGTGTCCGACGCCGGGTATTTCGAAAGCCTCGCCATCACCGACGAGGATCGCGCCCGCACCGCCCAATACCAGGGCCGCCGCGCCGCCGAGGCGCTGCGTGCGTCGGCCACCGACATGGACAGCTATCTCCGCGGGCTGGAGATGGTCATGGCCACCCGCCGGTTCGACACGGTGGGCCTGCAGCGCACCGTCCAGCTCATCAACAAGACCAACCAGTTCAACCTCACCACGCGCCGCTACACCGAGGAGGACGTGGTCGGCATCATGCAGTCCAACCGCGCGTTCGGCCTGCAGCTGCGCCTGATCGACCGGTTCGTGGACAACGGCATCATCGCCATCTGCATCGGCAAGATGATCGATGACGGCGACACCCCCGGTGAGGACCTGCTGATCGACACCTGGCTGATGTCGTGCCGCGTGCTTGGCCGGCAGGTGGAGCCGACGACACTCAACCTCATCGCCGAGCAGGCCCAGAAACTCGGTGCCAAGCGCCTGATCGGCGAGTATCTGCCGACCAAGAAGAACGGCATGGTCAAGAACCATTACGAAAAGCTCGGCTTTGACGTGGTGGAAACAAGGGAGGACGGCTCCAGCCGTGCCATCCTCGATCTGGCCAGCTTCACCCCCGCTCCCACCTTCATCACCATCCAGGAGGGCTAAGCCCACCATGACCGAGCCCGAAATCTACGCCGCTCTCACCGAAATCTTCGCCGATGTGTTCATGCGCGATGACCTGGTGCTCAACGCCAGCCTCACCGCGAAGGACGTTCCAGGCTGGGACAGCTTCAAGCAGATCGAAATCGTGATCGCGACGGAGGAACGGTTCGACATCAAGCTCCACACCCGCGAACTCGACCGCCTGCAAAATGTCGGCGATCTTGTCGCCGTGGTGGCCAGCAAGAAGGGTTGAGAGGCAGGAAGGGAGGGGCTCGTCCCGTCCCTTTACCGAGCATTCGGACATCTTCACACGATTGACCACCTGCCAACCCGCGCCCCCTCGGCTGGAGCAAGGACCCCGATCAAATGATCGTTGGCGGACTGTCAGGGGCCCAAGTGTTGGCTGCGCTCCGCTGGCTCGTCAAACGCGTGCATGATACCGTGGCACAGGTGATGTGAACGCCATCGAGCATCCACCGTGTTGTCACGCTAGGGGCTGAATGGGCAGGAGCTGCCAATGTCCAGTCTAACGTCCAGTCTGACGTCCAGTCTGGGGCGACGCGGACCCAAACACCTGACTGCCGCGATATGGAACCTGCAGAGCTCACGCGAGATGCTGCTGGAAGCGGTTGCCGATGGACTGTCGCGAACCAAGGTTGGCGACACGCCATCGGCCGGGGGCCGGTCCGAATGGCAGCCGTGGAAGATGCTGCACGAGGTTGTGAATGGCCCCATGACCATGACTTCCAACAACGGTCACGAACTTGTAATTCCGGCCCTGAGTTTTTCCAGTCGCACGCGGGTCACAGATACCCAGAAGGGGGTGAACGAGGCCGGCGGCTCAAGGACGTTCGTCCGCGTGACGACGGTGACAGTTGAAGCCGCCGCCGGCTACAGTCAACCGATTGATGAATACACAATTTTGCTGCGCTTCACCGCGGATCCCGGCTGGATGTCGTGGGGATCGGAAGTGCTGGTCTATGAATCTGTGGTCGCCGTCCGCGAGGCCTTGTGCAAGCTCCTGAAGATGGATTCCAGGCCAATGTTCCGTCTTGGCGGCGGCGGCTGGGAAAATATTGGCCTTTCGACCTACGGGACCTTGATTTGAGCCGGTCTGTTCGCGGATGAGCGTCACGCGCGGCCCAGGCGGCGGCGGTGTCTCAATCTCGGCCGTGAGGCGCATGGCCGATGGCGCCTTTGGATGCGATACCAACGCCGCCCCGGCTGATCTCGCCATGATCCTGGCGGCAGCCGCAGCGGCGGCCGGTTGGCGCGACACACGCGTGTTCCGCGAAGTTCAGCAGTTCACCGCTTCACGTACAATGCGGCTGAAGCACGGGATCGGCTCACGCAGCCATGAGCTGATGGCCCAATGGGTCACCCGGGGCGAGATCACAACGGTCAGCTGGACCGTGTTCGACACGGCCTCACACTTCAACCGCGTGGCCGATTTCGACGCCATGAAGCGGTTCGAGGAGGCCTTGATTGGGGCGCTGCGGCAATATGGCCGCGTCGTGCTGGCCCGCCCGGCAATTCCCCATAATCCGATCGTGCCGCCAGGATCACTCTGGACCCGCGGCAACTACACGGGTGATCTTCTTAACTATTCAAGGCTGGCCCCGCCTGGCGCCTTGAGTGACCTGGATCGCGGGATTTTCTCCCTGGGGTGCTACGCTTTCCCGGGCCTTCCGGCGCCGCGCCTGTTCCTCCCTGAAACCCCGGATCCAAGGAGCCGCGAGAAGCTGCGGCACCGTGGGGTTTTACTGTGCGCCCCGACCCGTTCGGGCAAGACCAGCCTGATCCTCAACTGGGCCGAGAGCGCCATCGCCAACCGCTTCAGCACGGTGATCCTCGATCCGAAGGGCAGTCTGTTTCCCAAGCTGAAGGACAGGCTCCGCCGGCGTGGGGTGCAGACCGAACTGTATTATTTTACGACCGATCCGCGCAGCACGGCATCCGATTCCATCAACGTTCTGGAAGGCCTGGCATGCCCTGCATCGGGGGACATCCGGTTCCCTGACTTGACCGATCGAAAGGCTTCCCCGTCTGATCGCTCGGAAGATGGGGGGGAGGACACGGCTGGCGACCGGCTGCACAAGGTCATTTCCGCCCTGCTGCCACGTGTCAAGAACGGCGACGACGATCAATCCTTCCGACGGAACCTGCACCGCGATTGGGCTCTGGCCGCGCTCGTTATTCTCAAGCTTGCAGAGTACCATTTCCCGGACGATTACACCGTCCCAGCCGCCGACGGCTCCGGCCTGCGGATGCGCCGTGCTGTGGACCTCGCCGATCTGTATCTGTTGGCGGCGAGTGAGGACAACCTGATCGCCACCATCAAGCTGATCTTCAGCCGGGAAGAAGAGATCAGAGAAAGAGGCGTAACCCTGCTCGTCCAGAGCGTGGCGGAACCCGTGCTGACCCTCGCTGCGGCCCTGGACCCCGATAAACTGCCGCAGCATGGCAAGCGCAAGGGCACCGATTCCTACGAAGGCTACGCCCAGCCGTTTCGTCTGGCTCTGGCGCCGTTTCACAAGGGCGGTCCTTTGCACCGGCGGGTGACAGGCCAAAGCGGCGGCCGCAGTTTCAGCTTCGACATGCTGGGCGACCACGATCGGCCCGTGACCCTGGTGCTCGCCGCGCGCGAGGTCGACGAGGAGGCGGCCGACGCGATCTTGCAACTTGCCATGGCTCGGCTGCGCCACATGGTGCTCGACCGCCTGCCCAGCGAGGGCTACACGCCGCCCCCCAGACCCACAGAGTTGGCGCTGTTCCTGGATGAAACCAGCCGCATCAACGCCTTCGATCCCGCCAAGTATTTTGAGACCGCCGCGGAGGCGGGCGTGACGGCAGTCGTTGTTTATCAGTCGCTCGGTCGGGTCGGTACCGAGGACGTGCGTGATTCGGTGCTCAACAATGTCGGTTTCCAGATCTATCTCGGCGGACTGCGCGGCACGGACGCGAGCATTCTGAACACCTATCTCGGCAAACGGGAACGGCTTCGCACGTCGCGCACCGACACTTTCAGCGATGCGGGCCAAACGACGTCCTATGCCGACCAGCGCGACGATGGAGAGTTCTTTCCGCCGCCCGCCCTGCAGCGTTTCCCGGCCGGAAAGTACCCGGCCCTGGTGGTGATGAACGACGATCGGCACGCCCCGTTCATCACCGACCTCTTCGACCCGACGCTGGCAGAGCCGTAGGACCATCTCGGTCGGCGCGGGACGGCGGCAGGATGCTGCGCGACAGGCAGGTAACGTTGGTGTGACCAGAAATAATGAACCTGCGCCGGCACCTTGCCGATGGGGTAAACCCGTCTGCGGATGATGACAGGCTTCGAAGCGGGAGCACCACATGGGCAAGGGATCAAAACCGGTAGCCGATCACCAGAAGGCGGCCAACAAGGCGACCGCACGGTTCAATGCCGAGAACGACATGCCGGAGGGGACCCAGCCGCACCATTGGATCAAGGTCCGCGATGCCGAACGAACGGACATGCCCGTGGACCGGATGAACAAGAGCCTTGCCCCGTTGCAGTCGAAGACGGACAAGCCGGCCACCACTTTGCTGACCAGCAAGGATGGCACGAGCGGAACGACCTACAAGATCCATTCCGGCGTGAATGATGCCGTCGTGAAGGAGGCGGCACTGTCGAAGTTCGACACGCGGCAGATCACCGAGGCCACCTCTCCGGAGGCGAAGGCGCAGGCGCAGGCGGAGTTCAACATCCTGTGGGAGGCAGAACTTAACAAACCGGCAGCTCGCGGCGGCACATTCCACACGGAACACAAGTTTGCCGACGGGTATCTGATGAAGAACGAGGCCGAGCGCCAGGCTTCGATCAATCCGTCCATGAACGACCACGATGCCCTGGAGGCGGCCGGAGCGGGGGCGTCGTGGAAGCTGATCGGCAAGCCGGGCGTTGTTAGCAAGGAACTGGCGGAGCAGGTGCCGATCTCCCAGGTACACACGAAATCCACCCTGGCCGAGGCCGGGGCGGGTACGACGGTTACGACTGCGGTGACGGCCACGGGGAGCGATAACTTCAAGCCCGGCGCCGATCCGCTTAAGGTCGCCGAGTGGTCCGACCCGACCTCGGCCCGCGTATCGCCCCAACGGGGCGAAGCTGCGTCCGGCCTGTCGACGCGCAGCGGCCAGGCGATAGGTGTGCGCGGAGAGGCCAATGTGCAAACCACAGCCGCCAACTGTGAGACATCGGCTTCAGCGTCAGCCTCGTCTCTGGCCGGGATTGTCCCCCGGCCTGCTGGCGGCGATATGTCGACCAGCAGCGGCCAAGGTATCGGCCATCGCGGCGCGACCACGAAGGCTGCCGCACCGGCGGGGCCCACGGGCTTGTCGCGCGCCGGGATCGGCCCCACGCCTGCTGGCGCCAATCTGTCGACCAGCAGCGGCCAAGGTCTCGGACACCGCGGCGCGGCCACAACCGCTAGCGCCGCCGCGACCACAAAGGCTGTCGCACCGGCAACGGCGATGGCATCCGGCGTGGTGATCAACCCTTTCTCCAACCTGTCCAATTCGTCGGGCAGCGGCTCCTTCTGAACAAGTGTCAGCCACGGAGGCCATTCAATGGACGACCCGAACCACCACACACCCGGATACGCCTTCCTCCTGTCGGCGGAACGCGGCAATCGCAATGCGATGTTCATGGTCGGCAAGGCGCTGCTCGACGGCGACGGGTGCGCGGTGGATCCGGCGGCCGCGGTTGGTTGGTTTCGGCGCGCGGCGGAAGGGGGGCATCCACCCTCGGAGCTTGAACTGGGTACCCTTTTCGAGCGCGGA
The DNA here is from genome assembly GCA_903873995.1 of uncultured Rhodospirillales bacterium. Classification (GTDB taxonomy): domain Bacteria; phylum Pseudomonadota; class Alphaproteobacteria; order Acetobacterales; family Acetobacteraceae; genus CAIQQQ01. The sequence continues at coordinate 12,594 of CAIQQQ010000163.1, read as the reverse complement.
ATTGGGGTGAGCCAGGATCTTCAGGCCGCGAAGGGTTGGTACAAGCGTGCAGGTGAGAACGGGATCCTGGATGCAAAGGTCAATCTGGCCCGCCTGTTGGACGACGAGGGGAATTACCGCGCAGCCTTTCCCCTGTGGCTGGAGGCGGCGCAGGCCGGCGACGCCACCGCGCAGTTTTTTGTCGGTCGCGCATTTCAGGAATCCCTGGGCGTGGGTATGGACGGTATGGCCGCCGTGGAATGGTATCGCCGCGCCTCAGAGGGCGGCGTGGTCCAGGCGACCTTCAACCTCGGCCAGATGACGTTCTTCGGCGATATCGTCCCGCGAGACTGCGCGACCGCCTATGCGTGCTTCCGTCCCCTCGCCGAACAGGGCGATGCCGAAGCGGCCTTCTTCCTTGGCGGCATTCTCGTCAACGGCTGGGATGTTCCCCAGGATTTCGCGGCCGCCGCCCGATACATCCGCCAGGCGGCTGAGGCCAACATTCCGCTGGCGCAGTTTCAACTGGCCGATCTGTATGAACGCGGGCTCGGCGTTGAGCAATCGGACGCGCAAGCCCGGCTTTGGATGCGGCGGGCAGCGGACAATGGCGATCCGACGGCCCAGGCGAGGCTTACGACGTGAGGACGCCTTCGGTGGCGAGACAGCGCTTTTGCTGAGCTGCGCGGGCTGGAAGGATCTGTTCCAGTCATTTCAAATGTAGAATAGCAGCTAAGCTGTAGAACGAATGCTGAACAATTTGCAGAATTCGGTTGCAATGTAGCCGTCACAGGCAACAGCATCATTCGATCCACGGGCTCTTGCTCAGATTGAGCGCCATTTTATCTCGCGCAAACCAAATTTTTCCGAAAGAACCGCCACAATTGCGATCGCGGATGACGTGGCAACCGTATTGGCTGTTCTGGAGGGACGTGCACCAGCCTCGATGATGCGCATGCCAGGCCCTCCGCACCGCTAAAAAGGCTTCGCTCATGTCAGATCTCTCATTCACGCCCGGTCGTCCGGGTCCGCCGCACGATCCGGGCGGCGGGACCGGGTTGATGACGCTGATCAGCACCGTCACGATCATTGTCGTTTTGTCGGTCGCGCGTGACGTGCTGATGCCGATCACCTTGGCGATCCTGCTGTCATTCGTGCTTGCACCGTTGGTGCATCTGCTCCGCCGCGCCTGGCTGGGCCGGGTGCCGGCGGTCCTGGTTGCAGTGCTGCTGGCCCTAAGTGTCATCCTTGGGGCGGGCGGGCTCATCGGCGCGCAGGTGGCAAGCCTCGCCGGCGATATCCCGCTTTACGCGAGCACGATCCGGCAGAAGGTCGAAATTGTGCAGGGTGCCACGACCGGGCGGCTGTCGGCGCTCGTCGACCGGATGGCGAGCCAGATCGATCGCGGCAACCACCCGGCCACCGCCGGCCGTCCTGCCAGCAATGGCCGAGCAAGCGGCTCAGCCCCCGGCGCAACCGTCCCCATCGACGCCACCCCACCGATGGCGGTGGAGGTCCACCCGGCGCCCGCATCGGCAAGCGAACTGGCTCAGCGCGTTCTGGCGCCGATCCTGCAGCCATTGGCCACCACCGGGATCGTGTTTGTCGTGGCGATATTCATTCTGTTGCGTCAGGCGGATCTGCGCGATCGGTTGATCCGGCTGCTGGGCACCGATGACCTGCACCGCACGATGATGGCGATGGATGAAGCCGGCCACCGGCTGAGCCGCTACTTTGTGACATTGTTGGCGCTGAACACGGCGTTCGGCTGCATCATCGGTGTGGGCCTGTCCCTGATCGGGGTGCCGAACCCCGTGCTGTGGGGCTTCGTGACGATGCTGATGCGGTTTGTGCCGTATATCGGCGCGTGGCTGTCCGCCTTTCTGCCGTTGGCGTTGGCGGCGGCGGTGGATCCTGGCTGGTCGATGGTGGTGTGGACCGCCGCATTGTTCGTGGTGGGCGAAGGGCTGATGGGGCAGGTGGTCGAGCCGCTGGCCTATGGCAGCAGCACCGGGCTGTCGCCGCTGTCTGTTGTGATTGCTGCGATTTTCTGGGGCTGGCTGTGGGGACCGGTCGGGCTGATCCTCTCGATGCCGCTGACGCTGTGCCTCGTGATCGTTGGGCGGCATGTTGACCGATTGAAGTTCCTCGATGTGCTATTGGGCGATGAGCGGGCCTTGACGCCGGTGGAGAGCTTCTACAACGGCCTGCTGGCCGGCCATCTGGGCGAGGTGCAGGACGATGCCGAGAAGCTGCTGAAATCGTGTTCGCTGGCAACCTATTACGACACCGTCGCGATCCCCGGTCTGCGGCTGGCCAATGTCGACCTTGAGCGCAACGTGCTGACTGACGCGCAGAAGCTCCGAATTGCGGGCGGCATGGGCGAGCTGCTCGACGCGTTGTCCGACCATGAGGATATCGACCCGCTCCCGGCGCCGAAGGAGGTGGGGCCGGCGGGGCCGTTTTCGGGTCCGCCCGCGTGGGCGACATCAGTGCCGGAGGCGCCAGAGCATCCCAAGACAGCCGAACCTGCAGATCCGGAGGGATTGCAGCCCGCGTGGCGAGAGCCGTCGGCGGTGTTTTGCGTGGCCGGCCGGGGCCCGTTTGATGAATTCGCTTCAGCCATGCTGGCGCAGTTGCTCGGGCGGCAGGGGCTCGGGGCCCACGTGTTGCCGAACACCGCGGTCAGCACGCGGGCGGCGGTGGCGGCACTTGATACCGCAGGCGCGCGGCTGATCTGCCTTGCCTATGCGGGCGCCGCCGGCACGTCCTCCCAGCTGCGCTACACCGTGCGACGGCTGCGGGCCCGCGCCCCAACCGCGATCATCCTTGTTGGGTTTTGGCCCACCGATCTGCCAGCGGAGGAGCGGATGCGAAATGCCGTGGGCGCCGATCTCTATACGGTGTCACTGAGCGACACCGTCGCTGCCTGCATGGCGCGGGCGCGTGACGCAGCGCCGGCCAGTCACGGCTGATCGCGCGGGCGCAGCGTTGATCCTGTGCATGCGTCTTGCGACAGGCTCGCACCATCAACGCCACGCCAGCGGTCCAGCCACACCGCGATAAGCAGGAACAGCAGCGCCCATGTGGCACCCGCGCACCAGCCAGCCAGCACATCCGTTGGCCAGTGGACGCCAAGATAGACCCGGCTGACACCGATCGCCACGGTGAGCAGCACCGCCACCGCGAACACGTACACCTTCGCCCCGGTGCTGCGATGCGCGCGCATCAGCAATCCGCCGACCGTGAGATAGGTTACCGCCGACAGCATCGCATGACCGCTGGGAAAGCTCGCCGAGGCGGCCGCGACCGCGTGCAGCGCGAGCTCCGGACGTTGGCGATCGAAGGCCAGCTTCAGCCAGGTGCTGAGCAACGAGCCACCGGCCACCGACAGGCCGATCAGGGCCGCGGTTCGCCATTGCCGGATCACCAGCAGGTAGCCGCCGATGGCGAATGTGACAAACGTGAGCACCGCAGGCCCGCCAAGGCTGGTCACTTCAACGGCCACACCCGGCAGCCAGGCCGGACCGATCAGCTGCGTGTGATCAAGCGGATCGCGCAGGGCCAGCAGAACAGCGTGATCGAATGCGGATGTGTCGCCTTCCAGCACCTCCATGCCAAGCTGCCCGAACGCCAGCACCGCGAGCAGCACGACCAGCAGGCCTGCGAGGCTGAAAACCTCCAGCCGCGCGGTCCGGCTGCGTTGCCACGCCGCTCGCGCGAATGCTGACAACGCCGCTCGAACATCCATCACGCGCGGTCCTTGAGGGGATTGTCGCCGGTTTGGATCTGGGCCACGGCATTGACATGGGGGTCGTCGGCGATATCCGCGGGCGTGATGAAGCCATTGCCGTTCCAGGCGATCGGCAGGCCGACGCTCTCATAACATTTGGCGACATATTCGGAACAGATATACTCGTCGTCCGCCACGATGAGGGCCGGCATGGTGGCATTGAGCCGGCCGAGGGCGATGCGCAGCCCGATCTTCACGGTCTCCCATTTGGAGAATTTGGCGCCCAGCCGCGTGAAAGCGAAGGTGACCATCTTCGCCATCCCCGCCTGATCCGCACCAGCCTGAAAATCCTGGTGGCGCGCCAGCACGATCCGGCCCGGATACGGGCGCACCCCGCTGCTGGTTCGCGCGATGAAATCACTCATCGGGACCGCGCGCACGCCCATCCGCTGCACGCATTCCAGCACCATCACCCGGTCGATCTCGCGGATCCGGAACGCGATCGCGCAATGGCTCCATTGGCTGCGGGTGGCCCAGCGGATCAGCCGCGACCCCAGATCGTTGGCCGAACACAGCAGCATGTCTCCGTCGCGGATCTGATCACGGATCATCGCGTAGGGTTGCGGCGGAAGCTCTGAGAGAATGCTGTCCTGGATGGTCACGGCCTGGTGTCCCGGTTGCCGCTTCGATTGCGGGTTGTGTGGTCCATCGGTGATCGATCCACACGCGCACGATCACCGTGACCGCGCCGCTGGCGGTCACGGTGACACGATTATAGGTGTTTGGCTCGCCGCGCAGCCGCACCGAGGTTGCGGTGCCGCCTTGCAGCACCAAGAGAGAATGACCGGTGGCCCATGTCCGGGCAAAGCCCCGATGGAGGTGGCCGGCGAGCAGGAGCACCACATGCGCACCCATCATTGCCGCAAGGGCCGCCGCAGCACCGCCGGCGACCGGCGTTTCTAGCGCTGCCTCCGGTGGCAGCAACGGGTGGTGGGCCACGACGATGCGCGCAACGCCAGGCGGCACCGCCTCCAGGCGTGCCAAAAGCCGCGCCAGCCGCCGGTGCGTCACCCGCCCGCGCGACCAATCCGGGTGCAGCCCCAACCGGCGCGCGGTGTTCAGCCCCAGAACCGCCACGGCGCCATCGGTCCAGCTGGGCTCGGTTTCCGCGCAGATATTGGTCCGCCAGCGCGCATAGGGGCGCGTGAAACGCTCGATGAGCCGATACGGCGTCATGTCATGATTACCGGGCACCGCAAGCCACGGGGCCTGCAGCTGATCCAGAAACGCCCGGGCCGCGCGAAATTCCCGATGCCGCGCGCCCTGCGTGAGGTCGCCGCTGACCGCCACCAGATCGGGCCGGTCGTTGTTCAATTCGGCGATCAGGGCCGCCACGACGGCAGGATCCTCGGCGCCGAAATGCAGATCGGTGATATGCGCGATCCGGGTCAAGGCGCACGCGGCGCGGTGACATCCGGCGCGATCACCCACAGCGCGCGGTGGCGGTTGGTGAAGACCAGGGGCGTTTCAATGAGCGCCTCCTCGCCATCGTTGATCACCCACAGCGCCGGCCGGCGCGTCACGATCCGAAGGGTGGTGGCCGCGTACTGCTTCACCTCGGCGTCATGTTTCCACTGCCCGATCAGGGCCTTGAAGCCCAGCCGCAGCGCGCCTCGCAGCCTCAGCGAGTTGACGACGTAGACACCAAGCTCGCCGCCATCAAGGCAGACACGGCCAAACAGGCGCCCGGTGCCGTCGGTGAGCCGATTGACCGTCAGTGTCAGCGACGTGGTCCAGACACGGCGTTTCACGCCATCCAGATAAAGATCGAAGCGCCGCGGCCGCGATGCCGAGAGGGTTCGCACGAACAGGCGGATCAAGCGCCAAAACCGGTGCGGCATCCAGCCCCCCGCGCGTCCCGCCTCGCGGTAGCGGGCGAGCCGGGTCGCCATGCCGATCATCGAGGCGCACAGGAACACATGCCCGTTCACATCACCCACATCGATGGCCCGCGGCGCTCCCTTGATCAGACACTCCACAGCCGCGGGCAGATCGCCCACCGGAATCGACAGATCGCGCGCCATCAGGTTCATTGTTCCGGAGGGCAGAACCCCCAATGCGATCGTCCCACCGGCCAGCGCGTGCGCGGCGCAGGCCACGGTGCCATCGCCGCCCGCAACCACCACGACAGCAGCGCCGCTGTCTCGCGCGATGATCACCCGCGCCGGCAGGTCTCCGGCCTCTTTGCCGATGAACAACGGCGCCACACCGTGGGCTGCAAACGCCGCGCGGATGTCATCCTCGGGGCCGGACGCACCGATCAGCCCGCCGGCCGACACGTTGACGACGACGACGAAGGTTCGTTCCGGCTGGTCCAGTGTTGTCGCCATGAGCGTCAATCTCCGTGATCGCCACAACCCATCGCGTTTGCCGACATGGTCCGGATCGCACGGCACACACCCGTCCGGGTGCACGGTAGGCGCGCTTTCAGGCGTTCTGCAACGCTGCTCGCGCCGGTCCACCGTTTGTCGTGAAACCGGCGGCCCTGGCACCCTGGGATTGGCCCGGTTTGGTGGACACCCTGAAGCTTTCACCGGAGGTGCCCTTGTGCCCCACCGACGGCAGGTATCACACGTCAGGCCGCATTTCGGCCTGTGATATCGGTCACCATTCCCATGCGAAGCCGAGATGGTGAACAGTCTGGACGAACCATGGCCCGCGCGGTGACAGACCGCTCATTGCGGCGGGGCGACGTGGAGCAGGATGTCGCCTGATAGGCGACCTGGATCAGGATGTCGCCTGATAGGCGACGCCATCCTGCTCCAGGAATCTTTTTAAAGCGTGATTCAGACCGTTCGCTGTCTCCACCTTCGGTCAACACGCGCCAGGCGAAGGCAGGGTGGGTTGTTTGTTGAGCTGTTCGGTGATGCCGGAGGCTCGGCGTGTGGCTGCTGTCCTTACAATCCGGCATGGGCCTTCAGGTAGCCGGCATCCTGCGCGCCGACCCCGTGAAGGATGAGGGTTGCGTGCTGGCTTGCCGCGTTGGTGACGACGTAGGTTGTATCGTTCGCGGTGGTCGTGGCGGCGATCGAGTAGGTGCCGGCGTTGATGAAGTCTGTCAGCACGATGTGGTCGAGATAGTTGAACCCGGTGAGGTCTGTGGTGCCACCGTTCGCGTTGACGTGGAATGTGTCGTTGCCCTGGCCCGCGATGATCGTGTTGCTGCCAGCGGAGAGATTGACGGTGTTGCCCCAGCCCGCGAGGAACACCCAGTCAAAGCTTGCGGTGCCGGCGGTGTCGCCGAGGGTGACGGTGGCATTGCCGCCGATCGTGGAGGCGGTGCCGGGCGGCGTGCCGAAGATGGTGTTGGTGCCGCCGGCCACCGTGATGTGGTCGCCGTAGCCGCCGGCGAAGATCGCGTTGTTGCCGTTGCCGGCCACAACCGTCTCGTTGCCGTCACCGGCATGGATGACCGTGAACCCGGCGCCGCCGGCGTTGCCGCCCACGGTGATGACGTTGTTGTAGCCGCCGGCCGTGATGGTCTGGTAGCCGGCGCCGGTGACGGTGATGGTGCTGTTGCCGAGCGATCCGGCGATGGCGTGGTTGCCGGCGCCCGCGGTCAGGATGTCGTTGTAGCCGTTGAAGTTCACCTGGAAGTCGCCAGCGCCCAGGTTCACCTGGTTGTTGCCGAGGCCGGCGTTGACCACGGAACCGGCCGGAACACCGGTGGTGGTGGTGTTGTAGGCGTTGGGCGTGCCGGCAGCGGGGTTGGCGGGGATGAGCGAGGGTGCAACCGGCGTTGGGTTGGAGACGTTGGCGGGACCGGTGGCCCCCGTTGTTCCTGTTGAGCCCGTTGAACCGGTCGGGCCGGTGGGCCCCGTGGTGCCCGTCGAGCCGGTCGGCCCGGTTGGCGTCAGAACCGGCAAGCTCGGCATCGTCGGCAGGACCGGTGGCGTGTAGCTCGGGACTGCGACCAACGTCGGCTTGCTGACCGGGGTCACGGTGATGGGCGTGATGCCTGTGGGCCCGGTCGGGCCGGCCGGCGCTGTGCCCGTTACGGTGATGGTCTCGGTGGAGGTGCTGGCGTCATAGGTGTTGATCAAGCTGGGGGAGCCGAGGAGACCGATGCTGGTGAACGTGAAGGTGTGTCCGTTCGCCTCGGTGTAGATCGAGTCGTAGCTGCCGTCCGAGTTCGTGGTGGTCACGGACGAAACGAAATTCGACGCGCCTTCGATCTTGATAACATCGCCTGCGTGAAGTCTGAGCAGCTTCTGGCTCAGGGTCGCCGTCGTGCTGGTGTTGGATGTCGCGCTGGCGCCGATGATGAGTGTCGATGCGCCGCCGGTCTGAAAATCGATCGCGCCGGCATCGACCAGACCGCCTTCGAAATCGAGCGTCCCCAGGTTGCCGATCGCCATCGTGCCACTGTTGTGGACGGTGGAGCCGGCGGCGAAGACGTTGGTGCCCAGGAACTGCCAGTCGGCTCCAGGATCGACGCCGTAGGTCTGGAAATTGGTGTACTGCGTGCCGATCCCCGACACCTGCGCCAGGCCGGTGCCGCCGGTGCCGAAGCCGAGCAGGTTGCCGCCGCCGCCGCCATGGACCTGGCCGATGATCTGCTGGCCGGCGATGAGATGCAGCTGGTCGTTTCCGGCGCCGAACTCGATGGCCGTGCCCGTCGCACCCTGTGCGCTGGCGATCACGCCGGCGTTGTAGATGGTTCCAGCGCCGAAGATCGGGGTGTTGGTGTCATCCAGGCCCGTGAGGTTCACGCCGATATCGCCGGTGATCGTGCCGAAATTGCTCAGCGAGAGCGTGCCGGAAGTGGACTGCACGCCGTTGCTGCCGGTTTGCGATCCCTGGATGAGGGCTGTGGTGTTCGCTGTGCCGCCGTTGCGCAGCGTGCCGCCGGCTGCGAACGTGACGCCCTGGTTGCCCAGGATGGTTCCGTCATTGACGACGTTGCTGTTGGTGACCGAAGCGTTCAGGCCCCATTCGCCACCGCTCACGACCGCGGTCTTGTCGGCGAGATTGCCGTTGTAGACGGCGACATCGCCGGACAGGTAGATGCCGCTGACGGCGCCGCTGATGGTGCCGAGGTTGTTCACCTGGCCGCCATCGACCGTGGCCTTTACGCCGTTGCCCTGGCCGCTCTGCGGGAAGCCGCTGCCGGCTTCCTGGATCAGCGCCGTTGTGTCGGCCTCGGTCCCGTTGGTGACGGTGCCGTTGTCGTTCAGGACCACGCCGCTGAGCGACAGGTTCGAACCGGCAAAGACGGTGCCGTAGTTCTGAAGCATGCTCGGCGTGTGGCCGGCCCCGTTCAGGCTGTCGCTGTTCAGCACGACGCCCGCGGCGCCGGCGATCACGGTGGCCGCCGTGTCGGTGACCTCACCGTTATAGACAACGCCGCCGCTGTTCAGGTCCACGCCGGTGTAGGCGGAGGCTATGGTGCCGGTGTTGTAGACAGCGCCGGCACCGTTGGAGATCGAGACGCCAAGGCCGCCGCCATACACCAGTGCTGCGGTGTCCAGCGATGTGCCGTTGACCACGGTGCCGCCGGATTCCAGCGTCACACCGGTCTGTGCAAGGCCGCCCAGGGTGCCGTAGTTGCGCACGATCGAGGATGTGCCGCCGACAAGGTCAACGCCGTTGATGCCGCCGACGAGCACGCCCGTGGGCGTCGTGCCGGGATCGCCGTTGGCCACCGCGCCGCCACCAAGACCGATCACCGCGGTGTTGGACAGGCCGGCGATGGTGCCATGGTTAATGAGGGTGATGGCGCCGGCGGCAGCACCCACGCCGACATTGCTGCCGATCACCTCGGCCGCGGTGTTGCTGCTGCTGCCGATATAGGCGGCACCGCTTTGGATGTAGATGCCGGGCCCGCCGGTGGCAAAGACCAGGCCCGAGTCATACACCGTGCTGGTGCCTGCAAGCCCGATCACACCGGCCAACTTGCCGGCGATCGTGGGCGTGGTGAGAAGGTCGCTGCCATTGTTCACGGTGGCTGTGCCATCGAGCTGCACGCCGGCGAGATCAGGCGACACGAGGGTGCCCAGGTTGGTGATGACGCCCTGCGCCAGGTCGATCGCCGACCCGCCGGACAAAGCGTCCACGCCCGCCGATATCTGGATTGTAACTGGCGATGCACTGGCATCGAGGGTCTGACCGTTGCCGAGAATGATCGAGATGGACTTTGTCATGACTTCGCCTCGCCTCACGTGCCGCGGCACGATCGTATGATTTGGTCGCGACCACCGTTTTTGGCCAACGGTTTGTCACGTCCTGTCGCCTACAAAGCTTGACAGAACGTTAATTGCAAGTCTCATTTTTTGGGTAAATCTTGTTTTCATAAAAAAGACGTTCGAGCTTCTCGATAAACTTGAGAGAATATTTGGACATTCACGTGATATCGCTCGACCACTGCGCTCTGATGCCTTGTTCCAAATGGATTTTTGATGATTTGACCGGCACTTAACAGGCAGCGACACAACCCAGGATAGTAATTAAGTCCAACAAATAAATCTTCACTTTCTTAATAATTCAGGCGGCGAACTTCCCTTAAAGCAACGTTATTGCACCTCTCGCGACAGTGATGCCTGTCACTGGTTATCTGCGTCGCGCACGATGCCAGGTGGCAGGCGCGCCGAGCCTCGCAGCACCAGACGTCCCGGCACCACGATTTGCCGTGGGGCAACATGCGGTTCGCCGATTCGCTCCAGCAGCAGCTCGATCGTCGCCGCCACCATCGCCGCCGCCGGCTGCGCGTAGCTGGTGAGGTCATAGGACGGCCAGGACGCCGCCGGCGCGTCATCAAAGCCGATGATCGACACATCCTCCGGCACGCGCAGGCCAAAGCGGTGACGCGCGACATCCATCGCAACGATCGCCATCTGGTCGGACGCCGCGAACACCGCATCCGGCTGGTCCTGGCGCTGCAGCAATGCCGCCGCGGCCTCACGCGTGTCCCGCTCGTGGAAGTTGCCGTGCGTCACCAGCGGCGGCGGCAGACCTGCCTCCTGCAGCCCGGCGCGATACCCGGCCTCCCGGTCGATGCTCGTCGAGGCCAGGGCGTGCCCCGCGATGAAGGCCGGGCGCTGATGCCCCGCAGCACCGATCAGCCGGCCGATCGCCCGCCCGCCATCGTGGTTGGCGCCGGTCACCGACGAGATCTCGCTGCCCGCAGCCCCGCGCGCCATCCGGTTGAACAGCACCACCGGCACACTCGCGGCCCGGCACTCCAGCGCCAGGGCCGAGGACATCGAGGTCGCGGCAAGCACCACAGCATCCGGCTGGTAGCGCATGATCTGCGCAAGCTCCGGATCGGCATCGCCGTCCAGCGGCGCTGTGAACAGCAGGATGCGATAGCCCTGCGCGGACAGTCCCTCGGCGAGCTTCTCGAGCATCACCGGATAGATCTGGTTGCGCAGATTGCCGATCGCGACCCCGATCATGCCGGACCGGCGCGTGATCAGCGACCGCGCGATTAGGTTCGGCCGGTAGCCGAGTTCCTGCGCCACTTCCAGCACCCTCGCCCGCGTCACCGGCGCCACGGAGGCGCCAGGCGTGAAGCTGCGCGACACCGCCGATTGCGACACCCCGGCGGCCGTCGCCACGTCCATCGCCGTCACGCCGCGCCGCCGCGGCGCTGAAATTCTCTCGCTCACCGCCATCCTCTTGACCTGCTGCCAGATGTTCGCACCGTCATCGCGATGATTGGCAAGACCGAATCTGCAGCGGTCGGCCGCGATGACAGGACTGCAGGAGCGCCTTAACATTCAAAAAAACACCGAGGAGACCGCGCCATGAATTCACAGCCCCGCTGGACCCGCCGCCCGCCCGGGTCAACCTGGGGCGATTGGGGCCCGGACGACGAGCTCGGGCGGCTCAACCTCCTGACCCGCGAAAAGGTGCTGCAAGGTGTTGCCGAAGTTCGCGAGGGGCAGACTTTCTGCCTCTCCTTGCCGCTCGACTACCCCGGCGGCTCCGTCATCAACCCACGCCGCTCGCCGCCCGAGCTGATGCCCACGCTGCGCCCCGGCAACCGCGCCAACATGGCCTTCCCGCTGCGCTGCGACGACCCGACCTCGACAGACGTGATGTGTGACGACCGGGTGCTGCTCACGCTGCAATATTCCACCCAATGGGACAGCCTGGCCCATGTTGGACAGATGTTCGATGTGGACGGGGACGGCATCGCCGAAGACGTGTTCTACAACGGCTTTCGTGCCAACACAGACATCGCCGGCCCCAGCGTCTACACGCCGGATGGTCCCGTGCCGAACGATCACACCCCGCCCGGCGCCCATCGGCTCGGCGTGGAGAACATGGCCGCAACCTGCCTGCAGGGGCGCGGCGTGATGATCGATCTTTTCGCCCATTTCGGCCGCACCGGCCAGATCGTTGGCTACGACGAGCTGATGCGGGTGATGGACGCGGACCAGGTCATCGTTGAACAGGGCGATCTCGTTTGCCTTCGGACGGGCTTTGATCGCGCGCTGCTTGCCATGAACCGCACGCCTGACGCCCGCGTGCTGCACAGCACCACCTCAGCACTGGATGGCCGTGACGAGCGCCTTTTGCAATGGATCACCGACAGCGGCGCCGTGGCACTGATCTCGGACAACTACGCCGTCGAGGCCACCCCTGCCCGCCCATGCAGCGATGCCGTGTGCTCCATCCTGCCGCTGCACGCCCATTGTCTGTTCCGGCTCGGCTGCTATCTCGGCGAGATGTGGCTGCTCAGCGACCTCGCCGACTGGCTGCGCACCGCAAAGCGATCCCGCTTCCTGCTGACCGCGCCCCCGCTGCGCCTGCCGGGTGCCGTCGGCAGCCCGGCCACACCGGTTGCCACGGTCTGATGGCCAAGGCGCCCCGTTACG
>CAIQQQ010000162.1 GCA_903873995.1 uncultured Rhodospirillales bacterium | reverse complement strand
GCGATGCACAGGCGCTGCTGCTGGCCGCCGGACATGCCCATGGCGGAGGCGGACAGGCGATCCTTCACCTCGCCCCACAGGGCAGCGCGGGTGAGGGACCATTCCACGCGCTCGTCCATCTGCGCCTTGGTGAGCTTTTCATGCAGCTTCACGCCGAAGGCGATGTTGTCATAGATCGACATCGGGAACGGCGTGGGCTTTTGGAACACCATGCCGATACGGCTGCGCAGCTGGTTGAGATCGATGCTGGGGGCGATGATGTTCTGCCCGTCCATGATCACCTCGCCGGTGGCGCGCTGACCCGGGTAGAGGTCATACATCCGGTTGAGCACGCGCAGCAGGGTGGACTTGCCGCAGCCGGAGGGGCCGATCATGCCGGTCACCTGCTTGTTCGGCAGATCGAGCGTGATGCCCTTCAGCGCCTTGTTGGTGCCGTAGTAGAAATCGACGCCCTTGATGGCCAGGCGTGGTGCGTTCAGCGCCGCGGAGGAACGAGCCTCCATCTGGCCCATGTTGGGCTTCTCGGCGAGGTCGGCTGGCTGGTCGTGGTTTTCGGTCATCTGGTGGATCCTCAGGCGCGCTTGCGAAGAACGACGCGGGCAATGATGTTGAGGGTGAGCACGCCGAATGTGATCAGCAAGGCGCCGACCCAGCCGAGCTGGACCCAGTCCTCGAAGGGCGAGCCGGCGAACTGATAGATCGTCACCGGCAGGCTCGACATCGGCTGCGTCATGTCGATCGACCAGCTGGAGTTGCCGAGCGAGGTGAACAGCAGCGGTGCGGTTTCACCCGCCACGCGGGCGATGGCGAGCAGCACACCGGTGGCGATCCCGTTCAGGGCGGCGCGGTAGCAGATGAACACGATCGATTTCCAGCGCGGCGCGCCCAGCGCCACAGCGGCCTCACGCAGGGCCGTTGGGATGAGCTGAAGCATGTCCTCGGTGGTGCGCACAACGATCGGGATCACGATGACCGCAAGGGCGATGCAGCCGGCAATGCCGGAGAAGCCGCCGAATGGCTCGACGAAGATCTGATAGATGAACAGGCCGATCAGGATCGAGGGCGCGGAGAGCAGCACATCCGACACGAAGCGCACGGCGTTGCCCAGCACGGTGCCGCGGCCATATTCGGCGAGATACGTGCCCACCAGCAGGCCGATCGGTGTGCCGATCACGGTTCCCACCACGGTCTGGATCAGGCTTCCCACGATCGCGTTGAGCAGACCGCCGCCGGACCCGGGCGGACGGGTGACGGTTGTGAACACCGACAGATGCAGCCCGCCGAAACCGAGCCACAGCAAGGTTCCCAGAATGGCGACCAGGAAGGTGAGGCCCACGATCGTGGCCAGGATGCAAAGGGCCTTGACAACGATATTGGTGCGCGACCGGCCGCGCGAGAGCTGGCCTGCGATCTTTTCGTTGCGGGCGCCGCCCGGGATCGAGTCGGCAGCGAGGGTGGCGCTCATGACTTCACCTTTGTCCGCAGCAGCAGGCGCGAGATGGCCAGCACAATGAAGGAGATGACGAACAGCAGGAAGCCCAGCGCCAGCAGCGAGGACAGTTTCAGGCTGCCGGTGGGGCTTTCCGGAAATTCCAGTGCCACGATCGAGGCGATGGTGTTGCCAGGGCCGAACAGGCTGGTCGAGATGCGGTTGGTGTTGCCGATAACAAAGGTCACGGCCATCGTCTCACCGAGCGCGCGGCCGAGGCCCAGCATGATGCCGCCGACGACGGAGGCGCGGGTGTAGGGCAGCACGATCGAGCGCATCACCTCCCAGGTGGTGCAGCCGACACCATAGGCTGATTCCTTGAACACGGCAGGCACGGTGAGGAACACGTCACGCATGGTGGCGGCGATGAACGGCAGGATCATGATCGCCAGGATCAGCGCCGAGGTGAGGATGCCGGTGCCGAAGGCGGGGCCGGCGAACAGGGTCCCGAGCACCGGCACGCCGTCGAACAGGTCGATCATGAAGGGCTGTACATAATCACCCATGATCGGCACGACGACGAAGAAACCCCACATGCCGTAGATGATGGACGGCACGGCGGCCAGCAGCTCAACCGCGGTTCCGACCGGACGGCGGAACCACTCTGGCGCCAGCTCGGTCAGGTAGAAGGCGATGCCGAATGCCAGCGGCACGGCGATGGCGATGCCGAGCACGGCTGTGACGAGCGTGCCGTAGATGGGCACTTCGGCCCCGAAGATCTGGCGCACCGGATCCCAGTCGGGATTGACGAGGAAGTTGAAGCCGAAGGCCCTGAAGGCCGGCAGGCCGCCGATGAACAGCGAGACGATGATGGCGCTGAGGATCACCAGGACCAGGATGCCGCAGCCTTTGGCGGCGGCGGCGAAGATCGCATCACCGGTGGATGTGGTGGCGCGATGCGCCGGCGTGGCGGATGCTGTCTGGGACACAGTCGGGTTCCGTCTGGGAAGCGGCAAGGTCTGCGAGATGCAGGGGTGCGGAAGGCAAGGCTGGGGAAGGGCGGGCCGGGCGCCTTGCGGCACCCGGCCCGCGACGGATCAGCCCTTGATCTGCGCGGCCCAGGCGGCGCGGATCTGGTTCTGCACGGTGGTCGGCAGCGGTACGTAAAGCAGATCGGTGGCGATCTTGCCGCCGTTGGCGAACGACCAGTCGAACAGCTTGGTCACGGCCTTGCTCTGGGCCGGGTCCTTGGCGTCGGTCGGCAGCAGCACGAACGTCGCCGACTCGATCGGCCAGGACTTGGCGCCGGGCTGGTCGTTGAGGTCGATGGCGAAGTTCTGCACCTTGGACCAGTCCGCCGAGGCGGCGGCGGCGGCGAAGTTCTCCATCTCCGGCATCACGAACTGGCCGGCCTTGTTGCGCAGATGCGTGGTGACGAGGTGGTTCTGGGTGGCGTAGGCGCTCTCGACGTAGCCGATGCCGCCCTTGACCTGCTTCACGGTGGAGGCGACGCCCTCGCTGCCCTTCGCACCGTTGCCGGCCGGCCACTTCACCGACGTGGCGGCGCCGACGGAGGACTTCCAGGCGGGATCGACGATCGAGAGATAGTCGGTGAACACGAAGGTCGTGCCCGAGCCGTCAGCGCGATAGACCGGCGCGATGGCGAGGCTCGGCAGGGTCACGCCCTTGTTCATCTCAACCAGCTTGGGATCGTTCCACTTGGTGATCTTGCCCTGATAGATCTCGGCGATCAGCTCGCCAGTCAGCTTCAGCTTGTTGGCTTCCACACCCGGAATGTTGACGACCATCACAACGCCGCCGATCGCGGTCGGGAACTGCAGCAGCTTGTGCGACGCGAGGTCGTCGGGCTTCACCGGCATGTCCGACGCGCCGAAATCGACGGTGCGGTTGTTGATCTGGTTGATGCCGGCGCCCGAGCCGATCGACTGATAGTTGAGCTTCAGGCCGGTCGGGGCCGCGGCGGCCTCGGCCCACTTGCCATAGATGGGGGCGGCGAAGCTGGAGCCGGCGCCGGTGATCTGCTGGGCCTCGGCGGCAGCCGAAAAGCCGGCCACGGCAAGAACCAGGGCGGTTGTGATGATTTTCATGGAGCCTCCATTGGGGTCTCGGTGAGGCGCCCAAGATGGGCCCCCCTGTGTATGCGCCCGGCAAACGGTGGGCCGCGCGACGAGCACGCACCCCGCCGAGCCGAGTTGGCATGTGCTACCTAGACTGGTGTCGCGACGAACCTATGACAGATCAATGAAGGTTCGATGACATGCCCAGTGGCGCGATGTTGTCCGGATGACCGTTCAGGTCGTTGCAGCGCGCGTCAGCAGCCGGTTCAGCAGCTGGGCCGGTGCCGGATGCGGGGCCTGTGCCAGGAACGCGGCCCATTGCCCAGGCGGGTGCCGGTCGGATGTTTCGATCTGCGTCACGCCACAGGCGACCAGGGCCTGCGCCTGGTCTGGCAGCACCGGGCCCACCGCGCGGATCGCGCCGGTGAAGCCATGCCGCTCCCGCAGCGCGCGGGCCAGGGTGAAACCGCGCCCGTCGCGGAATTTCGGGAACGCCACGCAGATCAGGTCCAGCGCCGCAAGATGCGGCAGCAGGCTATCGAGACGCGCCCCGGGCTCCAGAACGACGCCGAGCGGACGGGGCAGGGCGCCTCCCTGGGCGCCTCCCTTGGCGCCCCCCTGGGTGAGCCGCGCCAAGGTCACGATCGCGCCCGGTTCCAATGCCGAGTCCGCGTCCGCGAGGTGGAATGAATCCGTGATTTCAACCCCCAGGGTGTCAATGATCAGCATGGTTGGGAGCGGCATAGACGGCCTCCTTGAACGGCGCTGCGCCAAGCCTGCGATAAGTGTCGATGAAGCGCTCGCCCTCGGCGCGATGCGTGCGGTAGGTGGCGATGATCGTGTCGATCGTGTCCACCACCGCATCGGCCGGCACCGCCGGGCCCAGCAGGGCTCCGATCGCGGCGTGCTCGTCCGCAGCCCCGCCCAGGGTGATCTGGTAGTACTCCTCCCCTGCCTTGTCCACGCCGAGCAGGCCGATATGGCCGACATGGTGGTGGCCGCAGGCGTTGATGCAGCCGGAGATGTTGAGCGTCATGGGCCCGATCTCGCGCTGCAGCGCCGGATCGGCAAAACGCCGTCCCAGATCCTGTGCGAGCGGGATGGAGCGCGCGTTCGCCAGCGCGCAGTAATCCAGGCCCGGACAGGCGATGATGTCGGTGACCTGGCCGATATTGGCCGAACCGAGCCCGCCCGCCACGAGGGCCGCGTGCAGCGCCGGCAGGTCGTCCTTGCGGACATGCGGCAATACCAGGTTCTGCTCGTGCGTGACGCGCAGCTCGCCGAACGAATACCGCTCGGCGAGATCGGCGCAGAGCTCCATCTCTTCGGCACTCGCATCGCCGGGGATGCCGCCGGGCGGCTTCAGCGAGATCACCGCGCTGATATAACCTGCCACGCGATGCGGGTGGGCGTTGCTCGTCACATAGGCGGCCAGCGCCGCATCGGACCCAAGGGCTGCCTGCAACGCAGCACTCTCAGCCGGCAGCGTCGAGAACGGCGCCGAGGCGAAGCGGGACGCGACGGCATCCACGATCGCATCATCCAGCACGCAGTAATCCGCCGGCAAGGCCGCGTATTCGCTCTCCACCATCGCCAGGAACGCCGCCGGCTTCATCTCGCGCACCAGGATCTTGATGCGCGCCTTGTAGATGTTGTCACGCCGGCCGAGCGCGTTGTAGGTGCGCAAGATCGCCTCGACATAGCGCAGCAGCTCGCGCACCGGCACGAAGTCCCGGCATTTCGTGCCGATCACCGGCGTGCGGCCCAACCCGCCGCCGGCATGGATCTGAAACCCGATCTCCCCCGCCTCGGACCGGCACGCCATGATGCCGATGTCATGCACCCGGATCGCGGCACGGTCGTTCGGGCTGCCGGTGATGGCGATTTTGAATTTACGTGGCAGATACGTGAATTCCGGATGGTCGGTTGACCACTGTCGCAAAATCTCTGCAAACACCCGCGGATCGATCACCTCGTCCTCGGCCGCGCCCGCGAACTGGTCCGTGGTGGTGTTGCGAATGCAGTTGCCGCTGGTCTGGATGCCGTGGATGTCCACCTCGGCCAGCGCCGCCAGCGCATCCGGCGCGTCGACCAGGCGCAGCCAGTTGAACTGGATGTTCTGCCGCGTGGTGAAATGCCCGTAGCCGCGGTCATACACCCGCGCCACATGGGCGAGCGCCCGCAGCTGCGCCGCACTCAGCACACCGTATGGGATCGCCACCCGCAGCATATAGGCGTGCAGCTGGAGATAGAGCCCGTTCATCAAACGCAGCGGCTTGAATTCCTCCTCCGACAGCGCGCCCGCCAGCCGCCGCGCGACCTGGTGGCGAAATGCCTCCGCGCGCTCGCGCAGGAACTGCCGGTCCAGCTGGTCGTATTGATAGATCCCCGCGAACGGCGGCTGCGGAAAGGACGGCGGCGGCTCGCTCGCACCCTCGCGAACGCTGTCATCCAGCCCCGCCTGCTTGCCCAGATCCGTCCGAACCGACGGACCCAGGCTCCGGATCCGTTCGCGGTGCGACGCGGGAACGGCCTCACCAGCCACCTCCACCGCCGGAGCGGCCTGAAGATCCACAACCTCCAGCGCCACCGCAGGCGTGCTCACCAACGCGAGCCCGGCATCGATCTCCGCATCGCCAAACAGCCGCGCCGCCCCGATCCGCTCCGACCATCCGCCATCCCCCGCGAGCCAGACAGCCTGGCCATCGCGCAGTCGGTTTCCGGTGACGATCTGAAGGCCCATTGCAATCCCCAATTCCAAATCGTGAATTCCGGAGAACCACGAAATCACTTCTTGCAAATGGGATTTATCATGAATTACCCTTTGGTCAATGTGAATAGAGGGGGTCACCCATGAACGCCCACACCGCCGTGTATTTCGAGAGCCCCGATCCGGTCTCCGAGCTCGACTGCCCCGACCTCTCCGCTGAACTCGCCGCCTGCGAACCCCAGATGGACGCACGCACCGCCGCCCTGGCCACCCTCGCCATGCTCGCCGCCACCGTCCTTGCGGCGGTTTGGTTGGGGTAGGGACGTAAGGAAGGCCAGGGCGCTGCCCTGGACCCGCCAAGGGGC
>CAIQQQ010000161.1 GCA_903873995.1 uncultured Rhodospirillales bacterium | reverse complement strand
CGACTTCATGCGGTATTGCCGCCAGACGCCGATCGTGGGACGCCCTGCGAATGTTGTGTCGATGACGGGCAAGCGCCTCGACCGTGAACCGTCCCGGCTTTCGTGCGCACTTCCTTTTGTGGGAAGGATGGCACGATGCCGAGCAAGTACGACGAGAACACCAAGGTCAGGGCGGTCCGGTTGGTCTGTGAGCATCGCGACGACTACGCCACGGAGTGGGCGGCGATGAAGGCGATCTCGGCCCGGTTGGGGATGAGCGCGGAGACGCTGCGTAAGTGGGTGCGCCAGGCCGAGGTGGACGCCGGCGAGGCGGCCGGCGTGCCGACCGAGACCGCCCGCGAGTTGCGGGAGCTGCGCCGCAAGAACCGTGAGCTTGAGTCGACGATCGAAATACTCAAGGCCGCAACAAGTTTCTTCGCGCGGGAGTGCGACCCGCTACAGCGCTGATCTGTGCGTTCATCGACGAACACGCCGAGGAGTTCGGGGTCGTACCGATCTGCCGCGCACTGGCTGTGCACGGTGTGCAGATCGCCCCGCGCACTTACTGGGCGCACCGGTCGGCCGCGCCATCCAAACGGGCGCTGTGGGACACCACGATCACCGAGATCCTCTCCGGAGTCTACGAGCCCGGCCCGGACGGTAAACGCCCGCCAGAGTCGCTGTACGGCAGCCTGAAGATGTGGGCGCACCTGCAGCGGCAGGGCATCCCGGTGGCCCGCTGCACGGTGGAGCGGATCATGGCGGCCAACGGCTGGCGCGGAGCGACCCGCGCCCGCCGGGTACGCACCACCGTGGCCGATCCGACGCATAATCGGGCACCCGATCTAGTGCGGCGGCGGTTCCGGGTGTCGCGGCCCGACGCGCTGCACGTTGCCGACTTCACCTACGCGCCGATGGCCGGCGGCGGGTTCGGCTACACCGCGTTCGTCATCGACGCCTACGCCGGGCTGATCCCCGGTTGGGAATGCTCGCTGACGAAGAACACCGCCTTTGTCGAGCGCGCGATCCGCGGCGCGGCCGCGCGCCGCGCGCGGGAAGCTCACCCGCTGTCCGGCACCACGATCCATCACAGTGACGCCGGATCACAGTATACCGCAATACATTTCGCTGAGACGCTGATGCTGGCCGGGCTGATCCCGTCGGTCGGCACCGTAGGCGATGCCCTCGATAACGCCCTCGCCGAAACCACCATCGGGCTCTACAAGACCGAGTGCGTGCGCGAGGGCTCACCGTTTCGCAACGGGCCGATCCGCACGCTGGCCGACCTCGAGGACATCACCTCGGCGTGGGTGGCGTGGTACAACGCCAGCAGGCTCATGCACCGCCTCGGCCGACGCCCACCGGCAGAAGCCGAGGCCGAGTACTACGCTCATCTCCAGGTCGGGCAGCACACCGATCACACGTAACGAGGTGTGCATGAAACCCGGGATGCTTCAGAATCCAAGAAGCACAGGAGATTGACATGAACGCCCTCACCCGCCGCATCAGCGCCGCAGCCGTCCTGGTCGCCGCCCCCGCGCTGATCGCGCTCGGCACCGCCAGCACCGGCCACGCCGGCACCGCGGGCGCCACCAATAACGGACCGTCGTTCCACAGCCCGACCCCCCACCAGGCCTTCACCCACCAGACCAACACCCCCAAGCCCGGCACACCTGAACACCACCACCACCAGCACAACGGCTAAACCTCGATCCATGGACTGACTGATTCTGTGTGGGCTGGTTTGTTCTGATCGGGATCTTCTGGCTGTGGGCAGTAGGTAGTTGCTGGTCTGCCCAGCATTTCCTGTCGCGCTCCGGTCGGGCCTTGGGGGCGGTGGTCAGG
>CAIQQQ010000160.1 GCA_903873995.1 uncultured Rhodospirillales bacterium | reverse complement strand
TTGGACGAGGTCGTGCTCTTGCCGATCCCGCCCTTGCCGTAGACAGCGAACACCTTCGCATTGCCGATCTTGATCGACTTGTCGAGCTGGACCTGCACGCTGCCTTCGCCGTCGCCCCGCAAAGGACGTCTGGCCGTGATCACGCTCATGCGGCGACCCCCATCGTAACACCGGTTGTGACACCCTCGAGACGATCCTCGAGGTCTTCGCTGATCTGGCGCAGCGCGTCGAGCATCTTGGCGTCCGGCTGCCAGTATTTGCGCTCATGCGCCTCGATCAGCCGGTTGGCGATGCGCGAGGACGCGGTGGGGTTGAGCTTGGTCAGCCGCTCGCGCATCTCGTCATCGAGCATGTAGGTCTCCGTGAGCTTTTCATAGACCCAGGGGCTCACCTCGCCGGTGGTGGCGGACCAGCCGAGTGTGTTGGTCACCTGCGCCTCGATCTCGCGAACGCCCTCGTAGCCGTGCTTGAGCAGCGCCTCGTACCATTTCGGATTCAGCGCGCGGGTGCGGGTTTCGAGTGCAACCTGCTCGTTGAGCGTGCGCACCTGGCCGTCGCCCTTGGTCTGGTCACCGATATAGACCGCCGCCGCCGTGCCGCCACGCGCCTTGCGCACCGCGCGCGAGATTCCGCCGAGCGTGTCGAAGTAATGATCCACCGTGGTGACGCCGAGCTCGATGCTGTCGAGGTTCTGATAGGTGACCTCGACAGTGGCCAGCGCACCCGCAAGCACCGCGTCCTGGCGCTGCGGCTTGCCGTTCACACCGTAGGCAAAGCCCTTGCGCTTCACGAACGCGTCGCCGAGCTCGTCCTCGTCATTCCAGGCGCCGGAGCCGACCAGCTGGTTGACGTTGGCGCCATAAGCGCCGTCCGCATTGCCGAACACGCGAAGTGCTGCCGTTTCCATGTCGCAGCCATGCACGCCCATATGCGCCAGCACATGCTTGCGGATGAAGTTCCGGTCGGCCGGCTCGTCCGCCTGGGCGGCGAGCAAGGCGGCCTCGGCCAGCAGCGAGGTCTGCAGCGGCAGCAGGTCACGGAAGATGCCGGACAGGGTGATCACCACATCGACGCGGGGGCGGCCGAGCGTTTCAAGCGGAATGAGCTGCGCGCCGCACAGGCGGCCATAGCCATCGAGCCGCGGCTCCGCGCCCATCAGCCACAACGCCTGCGCCAACGGTCCGCCTTCGGATTTGAGGTGGTCCGAGCCCCACAGCACCATGGCCACCGTCTCGGGCACGCCTTCGCCCTGCTCGGCATGACGCGCCAGCAGGCGGTCGGCCTGGCGGGCGCCGTCCTTGATGGCGAACACGCTGGGCAGCCGGAACGGGTCGAAGCCGTGCAGATTGCGCCCGGTCGGCAGCACCTCGGTGGTACGGAGCAGGTCACCGCCCGGCACGGGGCGGATATAGCCGCCGTCGAGCGCATGGATCAGCGCCGGCAGCTCGGGGTCAGACGCCATCAGGCCGTCCAGCCGCGCCCGCTCGATCGGATCGGTGATCCCCGCAGCGTCCAGCATCTCGGCGCGCTCGGCCTCCAGCGGCGGCACGCCCACGACATGCAGGCCGGACGGGATGAGCGTGTATTCGAGCTCCATCAGCTTCGGCCCCAGCTTCAGGATGGCAGAAGTGGCATCCGGCCATTGCGGCTCGGGCTCGGCGAGATTGACCGAGGCGGCCTGCGCCTGGATCAGCTCGGCGAGCGAGGCCATCTGCTCCGGATCGGCGTCCGGCTCCATGTTGCGCCAACGATCGACCGATGATTTGAGGTCGAGCAGGCCCTTGTAGAGCCCCGCCTTCGTCACCGGCGGCGTCAGGTAGGAGATCAGCGTGGCGCCCGAGCGGCGTTTGGCCAGCATCCCTTCGGACGGGTTGTTGGACGCATAGAGATAATAGTTCGGAAGATCGTCGATCAGCCGGTCCGGCCAGCACGCCTCGCTCATGCCGGCCTGCTTGCCGGGCATGAACTCCAAGGCGCCATGGGTGCCGAAATGCAGCACGGCATGCGCCTGAAACTCGCGGCTGATCCAGCGATAGAACGCCGAGAACGCATGGGTCGGCGCGAAGCCGGTTTCGAACAGCAGGCGCATCGGGTCGCCCTCGTAGCCGAAGCCCGGCTGCACGCCCACGAACACGTTGCCGAACTGCCGGCCGAGGATGTGGATATTGCGCCCGTCGCTGTTCTGCTTGCCCGGCGCCGAGCCCCAGGTCTTCTCGATCTCGCCCAGCCAGCGCTGACGGCGGACATGGTCGTCAGCCGGGATGCACACAGCCACGTTTGCAACCGCGCCGTATTGCGCGGCGTTGCCGATCAGGATCGAGTCACGCAGCGCGTCCACGCTGTCCGGAACGTCGATCATGTAGCCCTCCGCCTTCATGCGGGTGAGCGTGTTGAACACGCTCTCGAACACGCCGAGATACGCAGCGGTGCCGAGATTGCCGGCATTGGGCGGGAAATTGAACAGCACCAGTGCGACCTTGCGCTCGGCGCGGGCGCTGCGGCGCAGGGTGACGAGACGGGCAACACGGTCGGCGAGTTTGGCCGCGCGTTCGGCATGCGGCGCCATCTCGCGGGCGCAGTTCTTGCCGTCACAGCCCTCGCAGCGGTTTTCGGTGTGAGACACGCCGCAGCGGCCGCCGAAGGTCATCGGCAAAATGGCGCCGTCGAGCTCGGGGATCGCCACCATCATCGTGGCCTCCACCGGCATCAGGCCGCGGCCGTCCTCTTTCCAACTTGCCAAGGTCTGAAACTCGACCGGATGAGCGCCGATATACGGCACATCCAGCGAGGCCAGGATCTCCTCAGCGGCATGGGCGTCATTGTAGGCGGGGCCGCCAACGAGCGAGAAGCCGGTGAGCGAGATCACGGCGTCCACCGTGCACTGGCCGTCCTTCTTGAAATACGCCTCGATCGCCGGGCGGGCATCGAGGCCCGAGGCGAAGGCCGGCACGACGCGCATGCCGCGGGCTTCGAGCGCGTTGATCACGCCGTCATAATGCCGCGAGTTGGCGGAGAGCACATAGGAGCGCAGCACCAGCAGCCCCACGGTGCCGCGCGATCCGCCGGCCGGCAGGTCGGACAGCTTCTCCACAACCCGGTTCTTCGCGCGCGGGTGGTAAAGCCCCAGCTCGGGATATTCCACAGGCGCTTGCGGCTTCACGGACGAAGCTGCAGCCAGACGCTCGCCTGTGGTGTATTTCGACACCAGCATGCGCACCATGTTGGCGACGTTTTCCTCGGAGCCGGCCAGCCAGTATTGCAGCGCCAGGAAATACGAGCGCACGTCCTGTGCAGTGCCTGGCACGAAGCGCAGCAGCTTGGGCAGCTGCTTCAGCATCTTCATCTGCCCCTTGCCGCTGCTCTTGGGGCCCTTCGAGCCGCGCAGCTTCTTGAGCATGGCCATCAGGCCGGTGGCTTCCTTGTCCATCGAGAAGCGGCCAAGACGCGTCAGCTTCATGATCTCGCTGCCGGACAGCAGGCCCAAAACGGCGTCACAATGCTCGCGGCGGGCGGCGATGGCCGGATGCACCATCTTGATGTGGTCATCCAGGAACAGCAGCGCGCCCACGATGATGTCTGCCGTTGCGATATCGGCATGACACGCCGCCAGCGCCTCACGGTCCACGCCGAATTCGTCCGCCGCATGAACGATCAGCTCAAGGCCCGGCAGCTCACGTTTAAGCTGTTGCTGGGCGCGCGAGACCGAGCCCGCCAGGGCGCTGTCCATGGTGACGATGACGAACTTGATCGGCGTTGCATTCATATCAGCGTCCCACCTGAGCTTTGGCGTCGTAGAGAGTCTCGACCGTGATGAGCGTCAGCCCCTGGTCGGAGGCGAATTTCTCCGTGTTGCGGCGAGCCTTGCCGCGCACGAAGAACGGGATTCGTGAAAGTTCCTTCTCGGCATCCGGGGCCCATCTGGCGGGACCGGCCGGCTGAGGTTGAACGGAGGAGTCTGGAACAGCCTGAGCAGCGACCGTTTCCAGAACGGGTTCCGGCACGCGGGCCGGGGTTGCGGAAGCGCCAAGATGCGACGGCGCCGCGTTGAACTCGAAATCCTCGCGGAACATCCCGAGCAGATGCTCCTCCAGGCCCATCATCAGCGGATGGACCCAGGTGTCGAAGATCACGTTGGCGCCCTCAAAACCCATTTGCGGGGCGTAGCGGGCGGGGAAATCCTGCACATGCATCGGCGCCGAGATCATGGCGCAGGGCAGCCCGAGCCGCTTGGCGATGTGGCGCTCCATCTGCGTGCCCAGCACGAGCTCCGGCTGCAGCGCCGCCACCTGCTCCTCAACCTCGAGATAATCGTCCGTGATCAGCGCCTCGATGCCGTAGAGTCTCGCGGCCTCGCGCACTTCGCGGGCGAATTCGCGCGAATAGGTACCAAGCCCAACCACCTTGAAGCCGAATTCCTGCTCAGCCATGCGGGCGGCAGCGATGGCGTGGGATGCATCGCCGAACACGAATACGCGCTTGTTGGTCAGATACGTGCTGTCCACCGAGCGCGAATACCACGGCAGGTTCGACTGGCTTTCCGCCAGCACGGCCGTTGCATCGATACCGGCGAGGCCCGCAACTTCGACGATGAAGTCTCGTGTGGCGCCGACGCCGATCGGGATCACCTTGGTCGATTTCTGGCCGAACTGCCGGTCCAAATAAGCGGCCGTGCTCGACGCGATCTCCGGATACAGCACAACGTTGAAATCGGCGTCCGCCAGCCGCACAAGATCGGCGGGGGTCGCGGACAGCGGCGCCGTGACGTTGATCGCGATGCCCATCCGGGTCAGCAGGCCGGTGATCTCGCGCACATCGTCACGATGCCGGAACCCAAGCGCGGTCGGCCCCAGGATGTTGCAGCGCGGGCCGCCGGGTGTGCGTTCAACCGGCCCCGCAAACGCGCGCACCAGGCGATAGAACGTCTCGTTGGCGCCCCAGTTCTCTTTCTTCTGATACGCCGGCAGCTCCACCGCCACCACGGGCACCGGCAGATCGAGGGCACGGGCAAGGCCACCCGGATCGTCCTGGATCAGCTCGGCGGTGCAGGAGGCGCCGACCAGCATGGCCTGCGGCTGAAACCGCGCATAGGCGTCACGCACCGCAGTCTTGAACAGATCGGCCGTGTCGCTGCCAAGATCGCGCGCCTGGAAGGTGGTGTAGGTGACGGGCGGGCGCTTGGCGTTGCGCTCGATCATGGTGAACAGCAGGTCCGCATAGGTGTCGCCCTGCGGCGCGTGCAGCACGTAATGGAGCTTTTCCATGCCGGTTGCGACCCGCATGGCGCCCACGTGGGGCGGTCCCTCATAGGTCCAGAGGGTCAGCTGCATGGCCTAGACCGCCAGCTTCATGCGGCGCACCAGCGGCCGCGCGAACAGCTCGGCGAGATCGCCGGCCTGATCGAAGCCCTGGATGGGCGTGAACACCAGCTCGATCGCCCATTTCGTTGTCATGCCCTCGCTTTCCAGCGGATTGGCAAGACCCAGGCCACAGACGACCAGATCCGGCGCAGCTGCGCGGCAGCGGTCGAGCTGAAGGTCGACGTCCTGGCCTTCGGACAGCGACGTGCCTTCCGGCAGCAGGTCGAGCTCGGCGGCCAGATGCTGGCGGTGCAGATAGGGCGTGCCGACTTCGACAAGCTTCATGCCGAGCTCGCGCGAGAGGAACCGGGCGAGTGGAATTTCAAGCTGACTGTCGGGGAACAGGAAGATGGACTTGCCTTCCAGCTGCGCGCGGTGGCGGGCGACGGCGCCGGTGGCGCGGTCGCGGGCGGGGGCGATGGCGCGGTCGAAATGGTCCTGGTTGACGCCGAAGGCCGTGGCGGCGGCCTGGAGCCAGGCGGTGGTGCCCTCCACGCCCAGCGGGAACGGAGTGGCCAGATACTGCGCGCCGCGCGCCTCCAGCAGCCGGCCGGTCTCGGCCAGGAACGGCTGGGCAAGCAGCATGCGCGTGTTCGGCCCGATCTTGGGCATGTCGCGCGAATTGCGCGGCGGGAAGAACCGCACGTCCTGGATGCCGATGGCGGTGAACAGCCGGCCGAGCTGCGCCTCCACCACATCGGCCAGCGCGCCCACCACCAGCAGCGACGGCGCCGCGTCGGCAGCCTCGGCCAGAAGCTCGGGGACGAGCGAGGAAAGGCAGGCATCTTCGCCCTGGGTGAACGTCGTCTCGATGCCGCTGCCGGAATAGCTCAGCACCCGCACATCCGGCGCCATTTGCCTGGACAGACGCTGAGCGGCGCGTGACAGGTCGAGCTTGATCACCTCGGACGGGCAGGAGCCGACCAGGAACAGCAGCTTGATGTCAGGCCGCCGTTCGATCAGCCGGCCCACCACACGGTCGAGCTCGTCATTCGCGTCAGCCAGTCCCGCCAGGTCACGCTCGTCGATGATCGCGGTGGCGAAGCGCGGCTCGGCGAAGATCATCACGCCGGCGGCGGACTGGATCAGATGCGCGCAGGTGCGGCTGCCAACCACCAGGAAGAACGCATCCTGGATCTTGCGGTGCAGCCAGATGATGCCGGTCAGGCCGCAGAACACCTCCCGCTGGCCGCGCTCGCGCAGGATGGGGGCGTCGCCGCACCCTCCTGAGCGGAGTGCGGCAACAGGCGCGATCTGGTTCACCGACCAGAGCCCATCTGGGCGGCGCTCATCATCTGGTCGCTCACTGCATCATTGCGCGCCGAAGACTTGTCGAGGCGGGCGGCGCGCAGCTTGAGGATGAACTGCGCGGCGTTGACGACGTAGGTGCCGTAAGCGGCAAGCGCCAGGATCATCAGCTCGGTCGGGGCAAGCGAGCCGCGATACAGCGCCACGACATAGGCTGTGTGCAGTGCCAGCACGAGCATGCTGACCACGTCCTCCCAGAAGAAAGCCGGGGCGAACAGATAGCGGCCGAACACCTCACGCTCCCAGATCGCGCCGGTGACCATGATTGTGTAGAGGATCAGGGTTTTCACCACGATCGAGAACTCGGCGGCCGCCAGCCCATGCTCCGTGAGCATAAAGCGCGTCACAAGCCCGAGACTGACCAGGAAGATCAGGAACTGGATCGGCGCCAGGATGCCCTGGACCAACGTCCAGACCGTGGCGTCGCGGCGCAGCCGCTCTTCTTCGGTGTAAAGCGGCCGGCGCTGCATGTGGGCCTCCATCATATGTCCGTGGGGCATTTGAGCCTGCCGGCGCATCTGCGCGTGCCGCCCGGCGGACGCACCGTAGGGGCAGCAGTCAACGGCGTTGACAAGGGCGGCGAGGGATCTGGATGTAAACATGGCTTGACATGGCCTCCGCGGAAGAATCCGCTGGTGTCAGGCAAGTCGGCGAAACCATTTCGCCGACTGGGCTTTGCCACCGTGTTGATATCACTCGGTCTTCGCCGCCTGATGGTGAGGTTCTGAAACCTTCGCCGCCCGCCGGCCATTCGCTGAGTGAAAGCTAGAGGGATTGCCGGCGGACTGTCAACAGAACTGAACGTAAATCCAGCTTGACACTCCTGGGTCAAACAGAATTATCTGATGGGGACGATAACCATGGCAGCTTCGGGCGAGCGTGAGATGGACATGAGCGACCGAGGCACTGAGACCGACCGACAGGACATGCGAATGTCCTTTCCGGGCGCTGCCCCAACCGCCGGCACGAGTACCGGCGCCAGCCGCAAGGCGCAGGCCGGCAACGGTGGCACGCGCAACCGCATGGATATCCTGGCCCGCACCGTCGAGACGGATGTGATCCCTCGCCTTGTGATGGCGCGGCGCAATGCCGGACGGCCGCGGGTGACCGGCCCCGCATCCAACGTGTGCAACGTCGAGGATGTGGCCGAACTGGCGCGGCTCGTGCTGGTCTCTGACGAGACAGCGGCGCCCTCGTTTGTTGAGGGCCTCAACGAGCGCGGCCTGCCGATGGAGTCCATCTATGTGGAGCTGTTCGCCGACACCGCTCGCCGGCTGGGCGCGCTGTGGGACGACGACGATATTTCCTTCACCCATGTCACCACCGGCGTTTGGCGGCTGCAGCAGATGCTTCACCAGTTCCGCGGCACCTTCCTTGCTGAGGCGCCGCGCCGGGAGACAGGGCTGCGCATTCTGCTCGCCCCCGCGATCGGCAGCCAGCACAGCCTGGGCACCGCCATGGTGGGTGAGTTCTTCCGCCGCGAGGGCTGGAGCGTGCACACGGCGCTGATTACCTCCAACACTGATCTCGCCGACATCGTACGGGCGGAATGGTTTGACGTGATCGGCTTCTCGCTGGGCGATACCACGCGGCTCGACGACCTGCGGGCCACAATCCACACCGGCCGGCGCGCCTCGCGCAACCTGCAGATCGGCATCATGGTCGGCGGCCCGGCCTTCGCGCAGGACCCGAGCCATGCCGGTTACGTGGGGGCGGATGCCGTTGCTGTGGATGGACGCGATGCGCCGCGTCTGATCGAAGAGGTCCTCAAACTCTCGGCGCACTCCGGATGACCATGCGGCATGATCTCCTCATGCTGCCGGTCGGCCGTGCCGGGACCCATCGGGGTGCTGCGCGTTGACCTGGAAGATATCGTCCCTCGTGTCGGCCTTTCGTGCCCCGCGCGAATCGGTTGGTCCCCTCGACCCTGATGCGGCCGCCCGGCTTATCACCGCCGCCTCCGACATCGCGCTGATCGTTGATGACCAGGGCCTTATCCGCGACATGGCGTTCAACAGCGAGCGCCTGCTGACGGAACTCGACGACAGCGAATCCTGGCTGGGGCGGCGTTGGCTTGACACCGTCTCCGTTGAGAGTCGGCCGAAGATCGAGGCGCTGCTGCGCACGGCCAACGCCAACGGCCCGGTGCGTTGGCGCCATGTGAACCATGTGACCGTGCGCGGGCTGTCTGTGCCGGTGCTGTATTCCACGGTGCAGCTGGCCGACAGCGGCAGCGTCGTGGCGTTCGGCCGCGACCTCACCGACATTTCCGAGCTGCAGCAGCGTCTGGTGGACGCGCAGCAATCGATGGAGCGGGATTATTCCCGCCTGCGACATGTCGAGACGCGCTACCGGCTGCTGTTTGAGATGTCCGCCGAGGCCGTGCTTGTGGTGGACGGCGCCACGCTGAAGATCGCCGAGGCCAATCCCTCGGCGCGCGATCTGTTCGGTGAAGGGTTCCGCCGCATGCAGGGCCGCCCGTTGCCAGAGGCGTTCGACGAGGCAAGCCAGCAGGCGATCCAGACCCTGCTCGCCGGCATCCGCGCCTTGGGCCGCGCCGACGAGGTGCGCGCCGTTCTCACCGATGGCGGGCGCGAGATGATGGTGTCCGGCTCCCTGTTCCGCCAGGAGAACGCCTCTCTGTTCCTGCTGCGCATCGTGCCTGCCTCGGTCGCGGCCGATGAGGCGGTGATGCCCGAGGCGCGGCAGAAGCTGCTCAAGCTGATCGAATCGGCACCGGACGGCTTCGTGGTGGTGGGGCCAGACGAGCGCGTCATCGCGGCAAATGCGGCATTCTGCGACATGACCCAGCTGGCGTCCGAAGAACAGGCGCGCGGCCAGCCCCTGGATCGCTGGTTGGGCCGGCCTGGCGTCGATCTGGACGTGCTGCTCGCCAATCTGCGCCAGCGCGGTCAGGTGCGGCTGTTCGCCACCATCCTGCGCGGCGAGTTCGGCGACACGGTGGATGTCGAGATCTCCGCCGTCTCCATCATCAATTCCGGCATGCCGTGCTTCGGATTCGCCATCCGCAACATCGGCCGCCGGCCCCAGGCCGTGGCCCCCGCGCAGATCCCGCGCGATCTTCCGCGCTCGGTCGAGCAACTGACAGAGCTGGTGGGCCGCGTTCCCCTCAAGGACCTGGTGCGGGACGCGACCGATGTCATCGAGCGGCTGTGCATCGAGGCCGCCTTGGAGCTGACCGGAGACAACCGCGCGTCGGCCGCCGAAATGCTCGGGCTCAGCCGGCAGAGCCTTTACGTCAAGCTACGTCGCTACGGCATGGGCGATCTTGGGGAAGAGGCAAGGAGTTGAGCAGCACGGTCCATCCCTCTGCGGCGATCACCCGCCCGGCCCCCGCGGCCGTGCTGGAGCTGCTGAAGCCGATCACCTGGTTTCCGCCGATGTGGGCGTTCATGTGTGGGCTTGTGTCCTCGGGCCAGTCAGCGTCCGGGCATTGGCTGGTGATCGGGCTCGGCGTTGTGCTGTGCGGGCCGTTGGTGTGCGGCACCAGCCAGGCGGTGAACGACTGGTTCGACCGCCATGTGGACACGATCAACGAGCCGAACCGGCCGATCCCGTCCGGTCGCATCCCCGGCAGCTGGGGCTTTCGCATCGCGGTGATCTGGACAGTGCTGTCCTTCCTCGTGGCCTCCAGCCTGGGCAACCTGGTCTCGGCTGCGACTTTGGTAGGGATGGTGCTGGCCTGGGCATATTCGGCTCCGCCGGTGCGTCTCAAGATGAACGGCTGGTGGGGCAACGCCGCCGTCGGCGCCTGCTACGAGGGGCTGCCATGGGTGACGGGGGCCGCGGTGATGAGCGGCGGCGTGCCGGACTGGCGGATCTTCGTGGCCGCCGGGATCTACAGCTTTGGCGCGCATGGCATCATGACGCTCAACGATTTCAAGTCGATCGAGGGCGATCGCCAGATGGGCATCGCCTCGCTGCCGGCACAGATGGGCACGCGGGCTGCGTCCATCCTGGCCTGCGTGGTGATGGCCGGGCCGCAGCTGGTGATGATCACCCTGCTTTCGGTTTGGGGGCATCCTTTCTATGCGTTGGGCGTGGCGGGC
>CAIQQQ010000159.1 GCA_903873995.1 uncultured Rhodospirillales bacterium | reverse complement strand
GGAGCTGCCGGAGCTGCACCAGCTGATCGCGCGGGTGAAGAAGATCGCCGAGGGTGCGGCGCTGATGTCTGAGACGCAGGTGGAGGGGCGGACGATCACCGGGATGTCCAACCTGCTGGGCAATGTGCCGCTGGAGCAGGCGTTGCAGGAAAGCCTGGAGCGGCTGGGGCCGCCAGAATGGGACGAGGCGGACCGCGACTACGCCGATGCGATCCGTAAGACATTGCGTCCGGAGGACATCGCCGGCGCGTTTCTGCGGTTCGGGCTGACACCTGAGACGGATGTGCCGCTGGCCGACCGGATCATTCCGTTGGGCAGCAAGGGGACCGGGGGTGTGGGCAGCACCGATGTGGGGGATGTGTCCTGGGCGGTGCCGACGGCGCAGATCCGCGGGGCGACCTGTGCGATCGGCACGCCAGGGCATTCGTGGC
The DNA here is from genome assembly GCA_903873995.1 of uncultured Rhodospirillales bacterium. GTDB lineage: Bacteria > Pseudomonadota > Alphaproteobacteria > Acetobacterales > Acetobacteraceae > CAIQQQ01. The sequence goes on along the minus strand of CAIQQQ010000159.1, from coordinate 4,143 downwards.
AGCTGACGGCGCAGGGCAAGTCCGGCATTGCGCATAAGGGGATGGTGCATGCGGCGAAGGTGATGGCGTCAACCGCGGTGGAGGCGTTGCGCAATCCGGGGTTGATCGCGGCGGCCAAGGCGGATCATGCGAAGCGGCTGGCGGTGCATCCTTATGTGTGCCCGATCGATGCGGATGTGGCACCGCCGCTGGATATGGCGCTAGGGCGGTAGGGAGGCCCGACGTCAAACGAGCGCTGCGCCGTGGCATCGAGTTTTCGGCCACGACGACGACCCATCGCGAGCCGCATGATGAGAGACAGCGTGACGAGTCTGGGCTACATTGTAGCCCAAGGAGATCACAACCATGACCGAGAACGCCGTTGTTCGCGCCCGGATCGACGAGGCGACCAAGATCGAAGCTGCTGCCGTGCTGAGCTCCATGGGGCTTTCGTTGTCAGACGCCTTTCGGCTCCTGCTGAAGCGGGTTGCCGCGGACAAGGCTTTGCCTTTCGAACCTCTGGTGCCGAACGCAGAGACCGTCGAGGCGATGCGGGCTGCTCGGCGCGGCGATCTGGTGACCGTAGGCAAGCCTTCCGCCTTGCTCGCGAGCCTGAATGCGGACGGTTAGATACACCACACGCTTCAAGCGCGATTATCGGCGCGAAAAGTCAGGCCTGCTCGGAAAGAAGCTCGATGCCCTGCTGATGGAGGTGGTGGATCTGTTGGCAGCGGATCAGACGCTGCCACGGCGGCATCTCGATCATGCGCTGACAGGCGATTGGGCCGACCATCGAGATTGTCACATTCGGCCAGACCTCGTTCTGATTTATCGGAAACCCGATGACGATAGCCTCGACCTTGTGCGCCTCGGGTCACACAGCGAGCTTGGGCTGTGAGCAACGGCTTTATCTTCGCGCTGGTGGTTGATTCGTTGCGTGTCCCCTGTGATCCGGCCACGCTGGGGAGATCCAGCACAGGCCGATCAGAATGAAAATCGCCTCTCTCAAAACCTTCATCGTGGCCAACCCGCCCCCCACCCATGGCGGCCGCTACTTCATCTTCCTCAAGCTCGTCACCGCCTGCGGCATCGAAGGCGTGGGTGAGGTCTATGCCGCAAGCTTCGGCCCGCGAACCATCGTCGCCATGATCGAAGACGTGTTCGCCCATCACGTCGAAGGCAGCGACCCCTTCGCCATCGAGGTGCTGTGGCGCAACGTGCATGGGCGGGGCTATTCGCAGCGGCCGGATATCTCGCTGATGGGGGTGCTCAGCGGGATCGAGATGGCGCTGTGGGACATTATCGGCAAAGCCGCCGACAAGCCTGTCTATCAGCTCCTGGGCGGCAAGGCGCAGGAGACGCTGCGCAGCTACACCTATCTGTATCCGCGCGTGGAGGAGGGCGAGCACGCCTATTCCGTCTCCGCCGTCTATGACAACCCGGATGCGGCCGCCGAACGGGCGCTCGAATACCTGGCGATGGGCTTCACCGCGGTGAAGTTCGACCCGGCCGGTGCGTTTTCCACCTTCGATCCGCGCCAGCCGAGCCTGGAGCGGCTGGAATTGTCCGAGCTGTTCTGCCGACGCATCCGCGAGGCCGTCGGCACGCGCTGCGACCTTCTGTTCGGCACGCATGGGCAGTTTACGCCGTCTGGCGCGATCCGGCTCGCGCGGCGGCTGGAGGCGTATGATCCGCTGTGGTTCGAGGAGCCGGTGCCGCCGGAGATGCCGGAGGAGATGGCGAAGGTGGCGCGGTCCACCACCATCCCGATCGCGGCCGGTGAGCGGCTCTGCACCAAATACGAGTTCGCGCGGCTGATCGAGAGCGGGGCGGCGTCCATCATCCAGATGAATCTGGGGCGGGTGGGCGGGCTTCTGGAGGCGAAGAAGATCGCCGGCATCGCCGAGGCGCATTACGCGCAGATCGCGCCGCATCTGTATTGCGGGCCGATCGTGGGGGCGGCGAACATCCAGATCGCCACGTGCAGCCCGAATTTTCTGATCCTGGAAAGCATCGGGCGGTGGGACGGGTTTCAGGCCGATCTCATCCATGGCGGGATCACCTGGCAGGACGGGTATGTGATCCCGCCAACCGCGCCGGGCCTGGGCGTGGAACTCAACGAGGATGTGGCACTGGCGCATCCCTGGACCGGCGGCGACCTGCATCTGGTGCCGGTGTTCGGGCCGGTGCCGCGCGGGCAGTAGCGCCGCGGCGCAAGCCGCGCGGGATTACGTCAAGGTGTTAGGCAGCCGGCGCCTTGCCGGTGCGGGCGGCGTTGCGGCGGAGCAGGAACTCGCGGCCGACCTTGACCTGGGGCTGGCCGTCATAGGCCACGATGTCGGCGGTGGCGTAGGTCTCGCTCCAGCTGTCGGGGAGGAAGCTGCCGGTGCCGACGAGGTTGATGGGGGCGTGCGCGTCCGCCATCACGCGGCATTTGTCCACGCCGAAGCCGGAGGAGACGGTGAGGCGCACCTCGGTGTGGCCGGCCTCGTCCAGCGCCTCGCGCATGCGCCAGATGGCGGCGGCTGACACGCCGGTGCCGACGAGGTGGCGGAGTTCGAGGTCGGAGCGGTAGCGGCGGATGGCGCCCGGTGCGTGGCGTTCGAGGGCGGCATAGCTTTCGGCGGGGTCGAGGCCTTCGAGAAAGCGGCCGCCATGGGTGTCAAGCCGCATGGAGAGGCGGCCTTCGGCGGCGAGCTCGGGGAAGCGGGCGCAGACGGCGAGGCCGTCGGTGATCTCACGGCCGTAATAATCGACGAGCACCGTCAGCGTCTGGTCGGGGAAGGTCTCGTGGAACATCTCAGCGGCGCGGAGCGTGCTGCCGGCGTAGCCGATCAGCGCGTGGGGCATGGTTCCGAAGCCCTGGGCGGCGCCGAAATAATGCGCCGTGCCGTCGGTGGCGTTGCCGATGAAGCCACGGGCGCCTTCGCGGACGGCCGCCCTGCTGCCGACGGAGGCGGCGTAGGCCATCAGCTCCTGCATCTCGGCCCCTGCGCAATGCCGTGCGTCCATGGCGAGGAAGGGCACCTCGGGCAAGGCCAGGCTCATCTGGTAGGCGTTGTGGGCGGCGACGCAGGCGGCACCGATCTTCTGGAGGAACAGCGTTTCCAGATCGGCCAGCAGGGTGAAGGCACCGTCGATATAGATCAGCGGCTCGCCGGCCCCGACCCAGTCGCCCTCCTGATGGGTCAGTTCGATATCGAACCGGCAGCCACGCGCGGCGGCGACTTCGTTGAGCCAGCCCAAAGCGAGGCGCGGGGCGGAGATCACCGGGCGGCGGAGGAAGACGGCGTAGGTGACACGCCGGTCACCGTAGCGCTCGACGATGGCGCGGGTGCGGTTGAAATAGACGTCTGTGCGGGCTGCGATATCCTGATCTATGGCCGCTCGGGGCATCTACTGGGCCGCCACGGCCGGCTCTGGGCGGACTCGTCGCGCTTTCAGCTCCTCGGCCACCAGGAAGGCGAGCTCCAGGGACTGTTCGGCGTTGAGGCGCGGGTCGCAGAAGGTTTCATAGCGCTCGCCGAGATCGAGCATGGTGAGGCCGTGGGCGCCGCCGATGCATTCGGTGACCTCGCGGCCGGTCATCTCCACATGCACGCCGCCGGCCCAGCTGCCTTCGCCGTTGTGCACATCGAAGAAGCTGCGCACCTCGGACAGGATGGCGTCGAAGCTGCGGGTCTTGATGCCGGCGTTGGACGAGATGGTGTTGCCGTGCATCGGATCGCAGATCCACACCGCGCGGCGGCCGTCACGGCGGACGCTGCGCAGGATCGGCGGCAGCAGGCGCTCCACCTTCTCGGCCCCCATGCGGCAGATCAGGGTGAGGCGGCCGGGTTCGTCATGCGGGTTGAGGATGTCGATCAGACGCAAAAGCTCGTCCGGATCGGTGGTGGGGCCGACCTTGATGCCGATCGGGTTGCGCACGCCGCGCAGGAACTCGACATGCGCGCCCTCGGGCTGGCGTGTGCGATCGCCGATCCAGAGGAAATGCGCGGAACAGGCGTAGGTCTCACCGGTGGTGCTGTCCACGCGGGTCAGTGCCTGTTCGTAGGGCAGCAGCAGCGCCTCGTGGCTGATGTAGAAATCGGTCTCGCGCATCTCACGCGTGGTGTTCGATGTCATGCCGCAGGCGGCCATGAAGGCCAGCGTTTCGTCGATGCG
>CAIQQQ010000158.1 GCA_903873995.1 uncultured Rhodospirillales bacterium | reverse complement strand
TGGCGGCCTGGGCGGCGGCGCGTGCCGCCTCCTGCGCCTCGGCGACGCGGCGGGCCTCGGCCTCTACCCTTTCACGGGCCTCTTCCTCGGCCAGGCGCAGCGCCTCGATCTCGGCGGCCTTGCGGGCCTCTTCCTCACGGCGGCGGGCCTCTTCGGCCGCGGAGAGGATGGAAATCTTCTCCTGCTCGCGCCGCTCGGCCTCGCGCTTCGCCTGCTCCTTCGCCTGCTCGGCCAGCACCCGCTGGCGCGTTGCCAATTCGGCGGCGGTCAGCGCGCGACCGGCTCCCGGCACGCGCGCCGGGCTTTGCGGGCGCAGCACTGGCGCGGGCCCTGGCAGCGGCACCGTGGTGTTGCCACCTGTGCTGGCCGGCGTGGGCGCGGGGCGCACGACCGGTGCGGGCGGGGGCGGAGGCGCCAATGGCGCGCGCTTCTTGCGGACCTCGACCTGGACCTCCTTGGTCCGGCCGTGGCTGAAACTCTGTCGCACGGATCCGGCGTCCACAGTCCGCCCGACCTCCGTCCGGCTTACTGGCCGGAGAGAAAGTCGGCCCTTGGCCGTGTCCTGATCGTTGCCGTCGCTCATTTACCCGCCTGTATCCTGGAATTGACCCCATCCGGCCGCGCCGGAGGGTCCTGCTGCTCACGGGCCGCACGCTTCTGCGCCCGCCCGTCCGTCCTGTCTCTGGCCTGCTTCCCGCTTTGCCTCACACCCTCTGGGCTGCGTGTCTGCACACCCGCCAGGCGTTCCGCATCCTGCCCAATCCGATCGGCCAGCCTGCCGCGCGCCACCACGACATGCACGGCCTGGTCCCGGCCGAAGATCGCGCCCATTGCCTCGCCGTCAAGCGGCGTGACGAGGGTCACCTTATCGGCATGGCGCCCCAGGAATCGCTCCCGTTCGGCAATGCTGCCGTCACTTGCCTCCACCACAACACTGGCGCGCCCGACATCGAGCCACTCGCGCGCCTTTTGGAACCCGCTCACCGCCTGCCCTGCGCGCCGTGCCAGACCGAGAGATTCGCCGATCCGTCGCGCAAGCGACGCCTGCAGAACGGAGGTGAGATCGGGGGGCACCGTGGCCGGGCCGCGCGCCGCCTTCGCGAACACGCCGCGGCTGACTGCGGCTTCTATCACATCGCCCCGCGCACTCAACCAGATTCCCCGGCCGGGCAGCGTTGCAGCAAGATCCGGCACCACCTGGCGGTCCGGGCCGATGACGAATCGGATCATCTGCTCCTTCGCCAGCCGTTCGCGCGTGACGGCGCAGCGGCGCAGAGGGCCGGTCTCCGGCTCCTCAGCGCTGTCCGGCTCGTCAGGTGTCCCGTCCTGGACCTCAGACGTGATCGCCACCCTCCGCTTCGGAGCCCTCGGCCTCGGCAGCCGGCTCGTCGTCAAACCAATGCGCGCGCGCGACCATGATCACGGCGTTCGCCGTTTCCTCGTCCATCGCGGTCTCACCCACGATCTCGATCAGCTCGTCAGACGCGAGGTCCGCCAGATCGTCCAGCGTCTTCACCCCCTTCTCGCCCAACGCCACCAGCATCGCCGGTGTGAACGTCTCGATCGACGCGATCTCGTCCGACACGCCCAGCGTCAGACGCTGGTCGTTGAGCTCGCTGTCACGCTTGACCAGGGCCGCCTCGGCGCGCCGGATCAGCTCCTCGGCCACGCTCTCGTCAAAACCCTCGATATCCGCCAGTTCATCCAGTGCCACGAAAGCCAGTTCCTCGATTGTGTTGAAGCCTTCCTGCACCAGCAGGCCGGCAATGACGTCGTCCACATCCAAAGCCTCGACAAAGAGGCCGGTCCGCCTGCGGAACTCTTCCTGCCGGCGCTCCGATTCCTCCGCCTCGGTGAGGATGTCGATATCCCAGCGGGTCAGCTGGCTCGCAAGCCGCACATTCTGCCCGCGCCGGCCGATGGCCAGCGACAGCTGGTCATCCGGCACCACCACCTCGACCCTGCCGGCCTCCTCATCCATCACCACCTTGGTGACTTCGGCCGGGGCCAGCGCGTTCACCACGAAGGTGGCCGCCTGCGGGCTCCAGGGGATGATGTCGATCTTCTCGCCCTGCAGCTCGGCCACCACCGCCTGCACCCGCGAGCCGCGCATGCCGACACAGGCGCCGACCGGATCGATCGAGCTGTCGCGCGAGATCACCGCCATCTTGGCGCGCGAGCCCGGATCGCGGCTGACGGCCTTGATCTCGATGATGCCGTCATAGATCTCCGGCACTTCCTGGGCGAACAGCTTTGCGAGAAACCCTGGATGGGTGCGGCTGAGGAATACCTGCGGCCCACG
>CAIQQQ010000157.1 GCA_903873995.1 uncultured Rhodospirillales bacterium | reverse complement strand
AGAACGGCAGGAAGTACCATTCCGGCACGATGTGCGCAGGCGTGACCAGCGGGTTGGCCGGGATGTAATTGTCCGCGTGGCCCAGATAGTTGGGCGCGAAGAACACCAGGCAGGCGAACACCAACAGATACACGCACATGCCCACCGAATCCTTGATGGTGTAGTACGGGTGGAACGGCAGGGTGTCGGCCGAGGATTTCACGTCGATGCCGAGGGGATTGTTCGAGCCGGTAATGTGCAGCGCCACCACGTGCAGGAACACGACGCCCACGATGACGAATGGCATGAGGTAGTGCAGGCTGAAGAAGCGGTTCAGGGTGGCGTTGTCCACCGAGAAGCCGCCCCAGAGCAGGGTCACGATGCTATCGCCGACATAGGGGATGGCGGAGAACAGGTTGGTGATGACGGTGGCACCCCAGTAGGACATCTGGCCCCAGGGCAGCACGTAGCCCATGAACGCGGTGGCCATCATCAGCAGCAGGATGACGACGCCGATCATCCATAGGAGCTCACGCGGCTTTTTGTAGGAGCCGTAGTAAAGGCCGCGGAACATGTGGATGTAGACGATGATGAAGAACATCGACGCGCCGTTGGCGTGCACGTAGCGCAGCAGCCAGCCGAAGTTCACATCACGCATGATGCGCTCGACGCTGTCGAACGCGAGTGCGGTGTTGGCGACGTAGTTCATCGACAGAAAGATGCCGGTGGCGATCATGACCATCAGGTTGATCATCGCCAGGGCGCCGAAATTCCAGAAGTAGTTGAAATTCTTCGGCGTCGGGAAGACAGCGTATTCTTTTTGCATCAGGGTGAACAACGGAAGACGAGTGTCGATCCAGTTGATCACCGGATTCTGGAACGTGCTCTTGTGCAAGCCGGCCATGAAACTGCTCCGGGATATTCGAGGGAAGAGACTTAACCGATTCTGATCTTGGTATCGGTCAGGAAGGCGTAAGGGGGTACGGGAAGATTTGCCGGCGCCGGGCCGTGACGCATGCGGCCGGAGACGTCGTACTGGCTGCCATGGCAGGGGCAGAACCAGCCGCCGTAATCGCCGCGCGCCTCGGTTGGCTTGTTGCCCAGCGGCACGCAGCCGAGATGGGTGCAGATGCCGACGACGACGAGCCACTGGGCGTGCCCGGCCTTCACGCGGTCCGCGTCGGACTGCGGGTCGCCGAGATCGGCGAGCTTCACGCCCTCGGCCGTCTTGATCTCGGCGGCCGAGCGGTGGCGGACGAAGACCGGCTTGCCGCGCCACACGACGGTGACGGCGGAGCCAACCGGAACGGGGGAGAGGTCGAATTCGACGGAGGAGAGTGCCAGCACGTCAGCTGCCGGGTTCATGCTGTCGATGAGCGGCCAGGCGAGCGCGCCGACGCCGATCGCCGTGCTGGCCGCGGTCACCAGCTTCAGGAAGTCGCGTTTCGAAGCGTCTTCGGCGTGGTCGCCCCCGGGGGCATGCGCGGTCACGGACATCAGGGTTTCCTCTGGCAGGTTCCGCCGGGGCGGAAGGAGTTCAAGACAAGATAATGGCGGCATCCGGTTAACAACCTGCCCGGCCCTGCCTTGCGTCTCCGCGGCGATGCGATCACCGTCGGGGTCGTTGTGCAGGGCGAACCATTTGGCAGGCCTAGCCATATTGCTACGCAACATCTTCTATAGGCAGCACACCCCCCCTGCAACACCGGCTGCGGGCGGGTAGAATGTGTTCACGTCAACTAGGGTCATCTCGCCATGTCGCAATCCTCTGCTTCTTTGCAAATCGCACCGCCGCATGAAGGGATGCGCGAGGCGGCCCAGGCCTGGTTCGAAAATCTGCGCGACCGGATCTGCGCTGCGTTCGAGGCGATCGAGGATGACGGGCCGGGGGCCAGCCCGCCGGGCGCTTCAACCGCACGGCGTGGGATCGGCCAACCGAAACAGGGCCGGGCGGCGGCGGGGTGATCAGCCTGATGCGCGGGCGGGTGTTCGAGAAGGTGGGCGTGAACTGCTCCACCGTGTGGGGCGAGTTCAGCCCGGATTTCCGCGGCCAGATACCCGGCGCCAGCGAGGACCCGCGCTTTTTTGCCACCGGCATCTCGCTTGTGGCCCATATGGCGAACCCGCGCGTGCCGGCGGCGCATTTCAACACCCGCATGCTGGTGACCACAAAGGGCTGGTTCGGCGGCGGCGGCGATCTCACGCCGATGAAGCTCGATGCGCCCGAAGCCATCGAGGATGCGGCCACGTTTCACGCGGGATTCAAGTCCGCCTGTGACAGGCATGACCCGGCTTACTATCCAAAATTTAAGGAATGGTGCGACCGCTATTTCTTCCTGCCGCATCGCAACGAACCCCGCGGCGCCGGCGGCATCTTCTACGACCATGTGTTCACAGGCGACGCCGAGGCGGATTTCGCCTTCACCCGCGATGTCGGCCGCGCCTTCCTCGAGACCTATCCCGCCATCGTCCGCCGCCGGATGTTCGAGCCCTTCACCGCCGAGGAACGCGCCCACCAGCTCGTTCGCCGCGGGCGCTACGTGGAGTTCAACCTCATCCATGACCGCGGCACGCTGTTCGGCCTCAAGACCGGCGGCAATGTGGAGGCCATCCTGATGAGCCTTCCGCCGGAAGTTCACTGGCCGTGAGGCAAATCGCTCCCTAATGAGCAGATGTCCCTACCAACGGGCACCACGCCTCAATGCGAGAGAGACCCATGAGCACCATCCAGATCACGGCCACCGACGGCACCGGCACCTTCGCCGCCTATCACGCCCCCGCCACCGGCACCCACGCGAACGGCGATGTCGGCGCCGTCGTGCTGATCCAGGAGATCTTCGGCGTCAGCGCCTCCCTGCGTCAGATCGCCGACGAAGTCGCCTCGCTCGGCTATCACGTCATCGTGCCAGACCTGTTCTGGCGCCAGGAACCCGGCATCGACCTGTCCGACAAGACCAAGGAAGAATGGGACAAGGCCTTCGCACTCCTCAACGGTTTCGATCAGGACAAAGGCATCGAAGACCTCAAGGCAACCCTCGCCCTCGCCCGCACCCTGCCCGGCACCACCGGCAAAGTCGCCACCATGGGATACTGCCTCGGCGGACGCCTCGCGTTCATGATGGCCACACGCTCCGATGCCGATCTCAACATCTCCTATTACGGCGTCGGCCTCGACGGACTCATCCCCGAACTCGGCCACATCACGAAACCCCTTCTCGTCCATATCGCCGAAAACGACACCTTCTTCGGCGCAGACGCCCGCACAACGCTCCTCGAAGCCACCAAATCCCACGCCCACATCGAAACCCACGTCTACCCCAACGCCGACCACGCCTTCGCCCGCAGCGGCGGCACCCACTGGGACACCCGCAGCGCCTGGATCGCCAACGGCCTCAGCGCTGCCGCCCTGGCGGCGGCGCTCTGACGGGAGGGACGTAAGGCCAGGGCTCTGCCCTGGACCCGCCAAGGGGCCGAGCCCCTTGGAACCTCATGAGT
>CAIQQQ010000156.1 GCA_903873995.1 uncultured Rhodospirillales bacterium | reverse complement strand
TTTCATCGCGCGCAAGCTCTATCCGAACGTGGATTTCTATTCGGGCATCATCCTCAAGGCGATGGGCATCCCGACCAGCATGTTCACGGTGCTGTTCGCCGTGGCGCGCACGGTTGGCTGGATCAGCCAGTGGAAGGAAATGATTGAGGACCCGACACAGCGCATCGGCCGGCCGCGGCAGGTGTATATCGGCGCCACCACGCGCGACTACGTGCCGCTCGACAGCCGCGGCTGATCTCACGCCGCAAAACGCCGACGCATCCGGGCCGGTTGTCATCCTCAGATGGCGACCGGCTCTTATGCGTTGTGGACAACATGGCTTGTCCACAGCCCAAGGCCCTGGAAAGTCCGATAAATCTCTCCCGAGACAGGCGTTGGACGGATTTTTTATGTCGCTGTTGGCAAGCGTGATTGACGTTTGCCGATTGCGTCCGCAAGGGCGTGACAATGTCACGATGGCGGTGAAACATCGCCCGGCAATGATCTGATTTTGCGAGTTATCGAGTTTATTGCCTGGCGTTGATGGCCCGCTCGGTCCGGCAGCGGATTAATGCCGATGTCATGAACGGGATACATGACATTTATCGAGAATTTTCCGCATCTGCTGATTTTAGATACGAAATACGAGAACCGTCTGAAATTAAGCCTTTTTTCTGGACGCCCTCATGTTTTAGCATGCGATCGTAGGCTGCTGATCGCAGCCACACGCACCAAGGAGAACATTTCATGGCAGCCGCTCATTCCTTGGATCAGCTCGTTCAGGACCGCCTGCGCGATTGGCCGCAACGCCCGCCGGGGCTCTCGGCGAAGCCGGACGGGCGTGACGGCTGGCTGCGCGGCCGGCCGTCAGATACGCCTGAATCCAACAAGCCCTATCTGAAGCTACCGGGCAGCGACCGTTTCCGCACCTTGCCGGACGGGCTGTGGATCAATTTCGGCGGCAGCGTGCGTGAGCCCTTCGTGGACATCTTTGCGATCGAGGCCTGCAGTTCGCTCACCAACCTGCTCGACAAGCGGTCCCGCTTCGCGCCCAGCACCCATTCCCTGATGGTGGTCTGCGCGCCGGTATGGCTGTTGGCGCCGGTCTCGTCGAACGACCCGACGCCGCGGTGGAAGGTCACCCGTGTGCTGCGCGCGCCACCGGTCGAGCCTTTGGTGCTGCCGGTGCGCGACATCAAGGTCATGTATGCGTTGAAGGCGCGGCATTATGAAGGCTTCGCCAGCAGCCAGGTGCCGCACGCGCATGAGTATTTCGTGCCGATGGACGCCTTGACCGCCAAGGACGCGCATCAGAGCAAGGCGATCCGTTCGCTGGTCGCACGTGCGGCGAGCGACGCGAACTTCCTGCCGACCGGGTGACCTGTCGGTTTGGTCAGACCGGTTTGGGCCGAGGCTGTGGCAAGGCCAGTCCGTGGGCCGCCATGACCGCGCGAGCGAGGTCCGGCCGGTCGGTGCACAGCCCGTCCACGCCCCAGGCGATCATGCGCGCCATGTCGGAGGGCGCATTCACCGTCCAGGGGTTGACGCGCAGGCCCAGCGCTTGGGCCTCGCGCACCGCGTCTTGCGTCAGATCGGTGAACAGCGGCGACCACTGGCCACGCCCCTGGCTGGCCTCCGCCACCGCGCGGCCGCTGGCGTGCCCGTGTGTCAGCCAGGCGAGGCTGATGGTGGGATGGCGGTGCTGGAGATGCGAAAGGCCGCGCCAGTCGAACGAGCGGACCACGAGCCGGCACGTCGCCTGGGCCGCAGCGGCGGTTGCGACCACGAGATCGGCCATCTCCTCTGGCGAGCACGTCAGCTCCGGCGCGCCCGGATCGGTTTTCAGCTCCACGTCCAGCACGGCCTTTGCATATGCGGTTGCCGCCAGCATCGCCGCCAGGGTTGGGATGCGGACGCCGTCCTGGCCGGCCTGGTCGGGGAAGCGCAGGGCCGTCGGGCTTGCGGGCCGCAGTCGCCCGACATCGAAACCCTGCAGTTCGAGAAGCGTCATGTGCCGGATCACCGGGAGCCTGCCGCTCAGCCAGGCGCCCTCCCGGTCACGCGTGAGGTCCGGGTCGAGCTGCGGGTCGTGGCTGATCACAGCGTGGCCATCGGATGTCACGGCGATGTCGAGCTCGATGCTGCTGACGCCACAGGTAAGGGTTGCCAGAACCCCCTCGACCGTGTTCTCGGGAAACAGACCGCGCGCGCCGCGATGGCCCTGAAGAGCAAATACATTTTTCATGATGTTTGGTGACGCTGCGCGCCGCCTCCGTCAAGTCATCGGTCTCACATGCGCGCCCGGCGTGAAAGATAGGACCGGATCATGACGGACGAGTTGGGCGGCGAGCGGATTTTGGGGGTTCTTGGCGGCATGGGGCCGCTGGCGAGCGCGCATTTCATGACAAGGCTGACCTTGCTGACCCAAGCTGAGACCGACCAGGCGCATATCCCGGCGGTGCTCTGGTCGGACCCGCGGGTGCCTGACCGAACGCGTGCGCTGGCCGGCGGGCCGAGCCCGCTGCCGGCGCTTTTGCGCGGCATGGGCGTGCTGCGCGCGGCCGGCGCCGGTGCGATCGTCATTCCCTGCAACACGGCGCATGGCTGGTACGACGAGCTGGCGATCGGCGCCGGGGTTCCGGTGCTGCACATCGTCGATACCGCGATCGCGGCACTGCGACGGCTGGGCGGGGCGCCCGGTATGGCGGTGGGCGTGCTGGGCACGCAGGCCACGCTGTCGATGCGGCTGTATCAGGACCGGCTGGAGGCCCAGGGTTGGACCGCGATCGTGCCGGACGCGGTCGAGATGCGAGAACTGGTCACACCCGCGATCGGCCTCGTGAAAGCCAATCGCGTGGACGAGGCGTTCGCCCCGCTGGCCGAGATGGCAAACCGCCTCGCGCGGCGCGGTGCGCGGTCGGTGGTGCTGGGCTGCACCGAGATCCCGCTGGCCATCCTCAGCGGACCCGCGGACGGGATCGCGGTGCCGCTGGTCGACACGATTGACGCCCTGGCTTTGGCCGCCATCGCCTGGGCCCAGGGTGGGGTTGCATGATTTTCTTGTATTATACCAATACTATTATCAATTATCACCTTGTCTAGGTGACGGACGAGCCGCCCATGCCAGGAAACACGATTGCGGAAACCGCATTGGATATCGTAAGATGTAGCATTGCCCAATATGGAAGCCTTTTACGGGATTTATTCTCGTTCCATGGGATGCCGTTTTGGGCTTCTGGCGGACTCGCGTGTTGAAAGGTCGATGACGGATGCGTTTCACCGAGATTGGCCAGCAGTTGCGTGCCTATCGCCTCGAGTCAGGGTTGCGGGCTGAGGAGATCGCGGCAAGGCTGGGCGTATCGCGCGCGGCATTGTATCGCTATGAAAAGGGCGAGGTGATCAAGCTCGACACGATCAAGCGTCTCGCCGAGTTGCTCAAGATCTCCCCTTTGTCGCTGCTGGGCATCGGCGTTGAATATTATAACCGCCCCATCGGCTATCTCGAGCGGATCCGCCAGATCGAGGAGACGGCGGACCAGATGCTTGTGGTGCACGGGCCGGTCTATTACCTGACCACATCGGACAGCTATGACGCGGCGCTGGCCGAGGCGTTCGATGAAATGGCCGCACAGGCCGGCAGCGAGCGCGCCTCGTTGCGCGCCACCTGCGAGCAGGTGCTGGGCATCATGGCCGCGCGCAAGCGCATGTACGGCCTGCGCCGCCCCGGCATCATCGCCATGACGTCCATCGCGCGGCTGCAGCATTTCCTGGAGAACGGCGTGGCCGGCTCCATGCCGCTGTCGGATCGGACGCGCCGGCTGTGCCGCCAGGTGGCAACCGCCGAGGTGGAGAATATCGCCAACCTGATGGAAGCCGAGCCGATGGGTCTGCAGTTCGGCCTGCTGCCGATGACGGAACCGACCGGCAGCTTCAAGATCCTGCGCGCCCGGGATCGGGCGTCGCTAGCGGTCAATCCGTTCCGCTCGGACAGCCATCCTGGCTCGCCATCCGGCGTTGCCATGATCACCGGCGCTGACGAGGCGATCGCTGCCCATCAGCGGGTGGCGGAGGCGCAGTGGCGCGAGGCGCTGAAGGGCGCTGCTGCGGCGCAGCGTGTGCGCCAGCTCATCCTTCAGCATCAGGTGGCTTGATCTCGCGTCTTGATCTTGGGGGCGGGGCCGCCCACTCTCGCGCCATGACAACAAAACTGTTCCTGGAGGATGCCAATCTGCGCGCGATGCAAGCTCGCGTCGTGGCGGCCGTCGATGACACGGTCACCCTCGATCGGACGGTGTTCTACGCAAGGTCCGGCGGCCAGCCGGGGGATCGCGGGACGCTGCGCTGGGACAGCGGTGCGGCGGACGTGGTGGAGGCGGTGAAGGGCGAGGGTGAGACGGTGCTGCATCGTCTGGCACCCGGCTCCGTACGGCCGGAGATCGGTGCTGAGGTGTCCGGCGAGATCGACTGGGCGCTGCGCCACGCGCTGATGCGCATGCACACCGCCTTGCATCTGATCTGTGCGGCACTCCCCGGCGTGTCGGTGACCGGCGGGCAGATCGGTGCTGAGAAATCCCGGCTCGATTTCGACATGGTCGAGGCGCCGGACAAAGCAGCACTTGAAGCAACGCTCAACGCGCTCATTGCCGGCGATCACAAGGTCAGCCACACCTGGGTGGACGCGGATATCCTCGACACCAGCCCCGAACTGGTGCGCACCCTGTCCGTCAAGCCGCCGCGCGGGTCCGGGATGGTGCGGCTGGTGCGGATCGGCGGCGACGAGACGCCCATCGACCTGCAGCCTTGCGGCGGCACGCATGTGACGTCCACAAGCCAGATCGGGCCCGTCAGGATCGCCAAGATCGAAAACAAGGGCCGGCAGAACCGGCGCATCGCAGTGGAGTTCGCCACATGAAACCGCTCGTCTCGACCGAATGGCTGGCCGACAACCTCGGTGAGGTTATGGTGTTCGACTGCACCTATTACCTGCCCACCGAGAAGCGCGATGCGACGGCGGAGTTCGTGGCCGGGCATATCCCGAGTGCGGGGTTCTTCGACATCGACGCGATCGCCGATCCGGACACCGACCTGCCGCATATGGTCCCCTCGCCCGGCCGGTTCGCCCGGCTGATCGGCGAGCTCGGCATCTCCAATTCCACCCGCGTGGTGTTCTATGACCAGAAGGGCCTCAACTCGGCCGCGCGCGGCTGGTGGATGATGACCCTGTTCGGGCATGACCGTTCGGGCGTGCTCGATGGCGGGCTGCCGAAATGGGTGGCCGAGGGCCGCAGCCTGGAGGCGGGCCTGCCGCCACGCGCCAAGCCCGCGGTGTTCCGGCCGGATTTCCATGCCCACAGGCTGCGCGGCATCGGCGATATGCTGGCCAATGTCGCAACCCAGGCCGAGATCGTGCTCGATGCGCGGCCGGCCGGGCGCTTTGACGGCAGCATGCTGGAACCGCGGCCTGGTGTGCGCCGCGGCCATATTCCGGGTGCCAAGAGCCTGCCCATCGCCAGCGTGATGACCGCGGAGCAGACCATGCTGCCGCCGGATCGGCTGCGCGCAATCTTTGCCGGGCTTGGCGTCGATGGCAGCAGGCCCGTCGTCACCAGCTGCGGCAGCGGTGTGACCGCCACCATCCTCACGCTCGCGATGGCGCGTGCCGAATTGCCCCAGGGCGCTGTCTATGACGGCTCCTGGTCCGAATGGGGCGCCCGCCCCGACACCCCCATCGAGGTTTGACGATGAACGACCAGCCCACCAAGCACGATATCTACACCCGCCTGTCCCATGCCGGGCGCGCCGGCACGCATGTGCACGGCTTCGTCAATCCGCCGGTGCATCGCGGGTCCACCGTGCTGGTGGAGAACGTGGCGATGCGGGCGGATGCCGGCAATCACCGGCTTGAGCAGTACATGATCTACGGCGTGTGCGGGGGCCCCACGCATTACGCGCTGGAGAACGTCGTGGCCGAGATCGAGGGCGGCACGCGCTGCCAGATCGTGAGCTCGGGTCTTGCCGCCGTCACCACGCCGCTGCTGGCCTATCTCAAGACGGGCGATCACTGCCTGATGCCGGACAGCGTCTATGGCCCGGCGCGCGGTTTTGCAAACGGCATGATGAAGGGCTTCGGGATCGAGACGACATTCTACGATCCCTGCATCGACGGCGCCGGCCTTGCGGCGCTGATGCAGCCGAACACCAAGGTCCTGTACCTTGAGAGCCCCGGCAGCCACACGTTCGAGGTGCAGGACGTCCCTGCCCTCGCCACCGTGGCGCATGCGCATGGCGCCAAGGTGCTGATGGACAACACCTGGGGCATCTATCACTTCCAGCCGTTCCAGCACGGTGTGGATGTGTCGATCCAGGCGCTGACGAAATACGTGGTCGGGCATTCTGATGTTCTGCTGGGCAGCATCGTGACGAACTCCGACGAGGATTGGGAGATCGTGCGCACTGCATCCCTGGCGCTGGGGCAGTACGCGAGCCCGGACGATTGCTGGCTGGCGCTGCGCGGGGCGCGTACGATGGCGGTGCGGATGGAGCGGCAGTTCGCCTCCTCCATCGAAGTCGCGCGCTGGCTCGCTGGGCGGCCCGAGGTCAAGCAGGTGCTGCATCCTGCGCTGCCTGGCGCACCGGGTCATGAGGTTTGGGCGCGGGACTTCACCGGCGGCTGCTCGCTGTTCGGCGTGGTGTTCCAGCCCGGGTTCAGCAACGAGGCGATCGGTGCCATGATCAACAGCCTGGAGCTGTTTGGCATCGGCGCGAGCTGGGGTGGGTTCGAGAGCCTGGCCTTGCCGTCCAACATCTCGATCAACCGCACGGCCGGCACGGGCGATTTCGGCGGGCCGGTGGTGCGCTACCATGTAGGCCTGGAGGCGCCGGGGGATCTGATCGCCGATCTGGAGCAAAGCCTTGGGGTGCTGCGGTCTAACTCGCTGGAGAAGACTCAGCTGGATTGAGGCTGCAATCGGCGCAGATGCCGATCGCCTCGACGGTGGCGCCGGTCAGGCTGAATCCAGCCTGCGCCGCCGCCTTTCGGAGCGCGTGATCGACGTTGCGGTCCTCGATCTCGGTCACGCGGCGGCATTGCCCGCAGATCAGGAACTGGGCGCCGTGCGCGTGGCCGTGGTCCTCGATGCAGGCAATGAAGGCGCTGAGGCGTTCGACACGGTGGACGAGGCCCTGTTCGAGCAGGAAATCGAGGGCGCGATAGACCGTGGGCGGGGCGGACGGACCGCGGCTGGTG
Source organism: uncultured Rhodospirillales bacterium (assembly GCA_903873995.1). Classification (GTDB taxonomy): domain Bacteria; phylum Pseudomonadota; class Alphaproteobacteria; order Acetobacterales; family Acetobacteraceae; genus CAIQQQ01. The sequence goes on along the minus strand of CAIQQQ010000156.1, from coordinate 1,682 downwards.
CGCAGGCGTTCCAGCAGATCGTAGGCGCCGGCGGGGGCCGGGCTGTCCAGAATATGGCCGAGCACCTGCCGTCGCAGCTCGGTCAACTTCGCGCCGCGCTGGGCGCAGATGTTCGCGGCCTTGTCGAGCAGCGCGGTTGTCGTCAATGAGAAATCATCCATCGTCACAGTCTATAACAGGAACGGACCGCGCGCATGAGTGAGACGATGCTGGCAGCCATCAGCTTTGACGCCAACGGCCTGGTGGCCGCCATCGCCCAGCAGCATGACACCGGCGAGGTGCTGATGATGGCCTGGATGAGCCGGGACTCCGTGGCCGAAACATTGGCAACCGGACAGGTCTGCTACTGGAGCCGCTCGCGTAAGGCGCTGTGGCGCAAGGGCGAGAGCTCGGGGCAGACCCAGCGCCTTGTGGACATGCGGCTTGATTGCGACGGGGACACGTTGCTGCTGCTGGTCGATCAGACGGGTGTCGCGTGCCACACCGGGCGGCATAACTGCTTCTTCCGCGCGATCCGGGATGAGCAGCTTGCCGAGATCGCGGCACCCGAGATCGATCCGGCGAAGCTGTACGCCCATGGCTGAGCCCATTCCCGTCACCGTGCTGACCGGGTTTCTCGGCGCCGGCAAGACCACCCTGCTCAACCGCCTCCTCAAGCGGCCCGAGCTTGCCCGCACCGCAATACTGGTGAACGAGTTCGGCGAGATCGGGCTTGATCATCTGCTGGTGGAGACGTTGGATGCCGACACCGTGCTGCTGGCGTCCGGCTGCCTGTGCTGCACCATTCGCGGCGATCTGTCGAAGGCGTTGGCCGGTCTGGCGCCGCGCGTGGCGGCAGGAGAGATCGCGCGGGTGATCATCGAGACGACGGGGCTGGCCGACCCGGCGCCGATCCTGGCGACCTTGCTTGGCGATCCCTTCGCGTCCCGCCTGTTCGTGCTGGACGGGATCGTTGCGGTGGTGGATGCGGTGCATGCCATGGCGCAGCTCGATGCGCAGGACGAGGCAGTGCGCCAGATTGTGGTGGCGGACCGGATCGTGGTGTCCAAGAGCGATCTTTGCGATCCCGCGCCGGTGCTGGCGCGCATTGCGACGCTCAATCCGGGGGCGCCGGTCATTCTGGCCGATCATGGCGCGGTGGAGCCCTCTGCCATCCTCAATGCCGGGCTGTTCGATCCGGCCGGGCGCACGCGCGACGTTGCGGGCTGGATCGCGGCGGCGGCGTTCGATCACCATCATCATCACCACGATGTGAACCGGCATGACCGACACATCCATGCGTTTTGCCTGACCTTCGATCAACCGCTGCACTGGCAGGGCGTCGGCACGTGGCTGGAGATGCTGGCCAGCACGCAGGGCGAGCGGCTGTTGCGGGTGAAGGGCATTCTCGATCTGGCGGGCCAGGCGCGGCCGGTGGTCATCCAGGGGGTGCGCCATCTGTTCCACCCGCCGGCCTTGCTCGATGCCTGGCCCGAGGGACCGCGCCAGAGCCGGCTTGTGTTCATCGTGCGCGATCTGTCGCGCGAGACCGTGCTGGCGGGGTTGATGGCCTTCGAGGCTGCAACGTGAATCACGACACTAGAAACAATAGGTTATTGGCCCGCTTTACCAGGTATTCGCCTTGCGAATTTCTGGTGCGGGACACTAGGCGGTGTGGACGGATAGGAGAAAGTTGAAGGTTT